>JBGPID010000167.1:0-6700 GCA_041484725.1 Geobacteraceae bacterium
CTCCTTACCCCCCATCCCCCCCGGTATGGTCAGATCCATTATCATGGCAATGAAAGGGTGGCCGCTCTCCCGGGCTTTTTTATAAAGATCTACGGCTTCACTCCCGTCCCCGGCAAACTCCACTTCATAGCCGAGAAATTCGAGTATTTCCCCGGCGATCTCCCTTATAACCTCTTCATCGTCCATTACGAGTATCTTACCCTTAACTGCTTCTGTTATTGCCTCATAAACCATGGACTCAACAGCACCCGATTCAGCGGCCGGAAGATAGATGGTGAAAGTCGTCCCCGCACCAGTCGCAGAATACACGGTGATGTGTCCGTCGTGATTCTTGACTATGGAGTAGACCGTGGCAAGCCCCAGCCCCTTACCGCTATCCTTTGTCGTGAAATAAGGATCAAAAATCCTGGGAATATTATCCTCATGGATCCCCACCCCCTGATCGGTTATGGAAATTAAAACATAACGGCCATCCGGAAGGGGGAGCGATACATTCTTCTCCAGATAAATATTTTTGCAGGTTACCTTGATGACCCCCCCGTCGGGCATTGCCTGATCGGCATTGATGATCAGGTTGTTGATCACCTGGCTGATCTGGCCTTCATCCACGTCAGCCGGCCAGAGATCATCGGGGATATCGAACTGGCAGGTAATCTTTGATCCGGAGAGTGTGAATGCCGCGGAATCTCTTATTATGCCGGCGACGGATGTGACCCTTTTCACCGGGGCGCCCCCCCTGGAAAAAGTGAGCAACTGCTGGGTAAGGTCCCTGGCGCGGAGAGATGCCTTCTCCGCCTCCGTAAGCTTCTGATGAATCTTGTCTTCTTTGGATGTCAGCATCCTCGCCAGAGAGATATTGCCCAGTATGGCGGTCAGGAGGTTGTTGAAATCATGGGCGATGCCGCCGGCCAGGATGCCGATGGACTCCAGTTTCTGGGCCTTGAAGAGTTCCTCCTCCATCTTCAGCTTGTCGGTTATATCGCGAAAGACCAGCACAGCCCCGACGATCCGGCTCTCCTGGTCACGGATCGGCGCGCCGCTGTCAGCAATAATCCGCTCTTTCCCCTCCCTGGATACTAATACCGTGTGTTTGTCGATGCCGATGATCGTGCCTTTCGTAAGTACCTTATCCACAGGACTTTCGCACCGTAGCCGGGTCTTTTCATTTACAATATTGAATACCTCTGCGAAGGGTTTGCCGGTGGCCTCATCCTGACTCCAGCCGGTCATTTCCTCGGCAATCCTGTTCATAAGGACGATCTTTCCCTCCGTATCGGTGGTGATTACCCCGTCGCCAATGGAGCGGAGGGTGACAGCAAGTCGTTCTTTCTCGGTGGCAAGGGCATCCACGGCGATCTTTCGTTGGGTGATATCCCGTACTAATTCCACGACCAGAGCCACGTTGCCCTCTCCATCGAAGATAGGGGCGGCATATATTTCAACATAACCGACATGTGGGTTGTATTTTTCCCTGAAAACCAGCGTTCCGGTCCTGAATGCCTCTTCTGCATGGCATGGTTCACAGACCCTGTCGGTTCCATAATAGGCCTCATAACAATGGGGGCGGGTAGCGCGGATATCCTCCCGGACATAGTCGTACCCGCCGTGCCAGTTGGAAAGGATGATACGGTAATCCTTGTCGATTATGGAAACCAGGTCGGGGATGGCATCGAAAATGCTGCGCAGTTGACTTTCCGACTTGAGGAGCGCTTCTTCCGCCCGTCTCCGCTCTTTTTCCTGCCGGTCCCTCTCCAGGCGCGCCTTGAGAATCGGGGCTATGCGTGAGGCGAGCGACTGCAGGAGGTCACGGTCGTCCTCGTCATACCCTCCCTCCCTGTTCGCGACCGAAACGATGCCTATGGTTTCACCGTGATAAATAATTGGCACGGCAAGAAAATTGTTGATGGTGATATGCCCTTCCGGCACATTAAAGGCGTCAGCCTTAAAGAACGTCCGCCCCTCTTTGAGGGCCCGTCCCCAGATTCCCCCCCACTTGTCACGGGGGAAGATGATCGTCTTTTCATGGACCCGGCACTCCTCCCAGATGTTTTTTATCAGGGAAGGAATGACAAGGTTGCCGGCCACGTCGATATACCCGAAAAAACCATAGGGACTCCCTATGAAGTTCATTATAACTTCCAGCACCTCCGCGTACATCTCTTCGTCGGGGACGGTGAGGAAAATATTTGCCACCTGGTTTTTGATGGAGAGGAGGCGTTCCGAGCGGCGCAGGGCCTCCTCTGTTTTTATCAGTTCGGAGATGTCCAGGAAGGTCAGGGCCAGACCCATGTTTTCCCCCGGCACCCCCAGGAAAGGGGTAGCCTTTGCTTCTATGGGTATCTCCCTCCCGTCCCTGGAGAGAAGGTAGTTCCGACCGAGGAAGGTAACCGCGACGCCGTTATGGATGACCTTGCGCACAATGTTTTCGGATGTGGCGGTCGGCGTCTCCTCTCGGACCCTGAAAACCTCCAGCAAATCCCTGCCCAGGGCGTCTTTCGGCTCCCAGCCGGTTAGTGCCGCTGCGACCGGATTCATGAATGTGATGAACCCTTGCGCGTCAGTGGCGATTATCGCGTCGCCGATGCTTCTGAGAATAGTGGCGTGCCACTGTTCGCTGCGCCTCAGCCTCCCCTCCATCTGGTGCTTGTACAGGGCCATTTCAATGGCCGATCGGAGGGTATGATCCTGGAAAGGTTTGACTATATAACCGAAAGGCTCGGTCAGTTTCGCGCGGCTCAGTGAGTCCGGATCAGCGTAGGCAGTGAGATAGATGACCGGGATGTCGGCTACGGAACGGATATTTTCAGCCGTCTCCACCCCGTCCATATTCCCTTGCAGGTAAATGTCCATGAGAACCAAGTCAGGCGCAATCTCAAGGATTTTTGCCAGGGCATCCTCACCTGAAGCTACCGTACCGGCCACTGCATAACCCAGAGCCGTCAGGCGCTTTTCGATCCCTTTGGCAATGATCAGTTCATCCTCAACGACAAGAATTTTTACCTTGGGCTCAGTTGAAGATGTCTTGGTCATGGTGTAATACCTCCAGATCGTACCACTGAAAAATCCCTATGGCATTTAATATTTTAACACATTTACAACATAATTAAAACCTTGGTTATAACAGCATTTCAATGCCCGATCGCGGGCCTTGGGTGGTGCAGAAAGCCAGCAATAGTCTATACCATTGATAAATATCCCTAGAGCTTTTGTCCTTACCTTCGAGTCTCCCGGGCTTGCTGTCGCGAAAAAGGTCAAATGGTGAATGTAGAAGAAGAAGGGTAAACGTGGAGGGTGCGCTGAACAGTCAAAACGTGACTTGCCGAAGCGGATCTTTGAGTTTGCTCGGCCATTGGTTACCAATGTTCATATTTCATGATTCGATCCAAAGGAAGACGATTCTTTGCAACGGCCGACGGATCGGAAGGGTAGCCTAACGGCATCAATTCCACCACTCGAATCGCGTCAGGAATATGAAGAATCTCTTTCACCTTTTTTCGTCAAACATCCCGATCCAGCAGCTCCCCAAACCCAGATCCACGGCAGCCAGGCTCATGTGGTCAAGGGCGATAGCCACATCTATCGGATAACTAAGCTGTCCGCACCTCATGAGATGCCCATCCGTCTCCGCACAGGCAACGATCAAGACGAACGCCTCTCCCACGAACGCCTGCCCCCCCGCGACGGCGGCGAGCTTTTTTCTGGTCTCAAGCTCACGCACTATCACGAATCACCACTCCTGGCGATTGGAGGCCGACGGGGCGAGCCGGGCCGCTTCCAGAACGGCATTCAGTTTTTCATCTTCAACCGGCTTGGAAAGATAAGATCGAACACTCTTCCTTGTATTAATCGCATCCATCACATACATGGAATACCTCTCGCGTTTTAAGACGTAAACATCCATAACTTTTTTCAAAGAAGCAAAAAATCCGCATCGTCAGCATAGCGGTTTTGTACAGAAGTACGGCCTCTTCTCCATTGATACAGGTCGTAACCCGGTAAACGAGATATCCGAGTATTTCCATGGCAAGGTCACGAAAGATCTCTTCGTCGTCCATGACCAGAACGGATACTCCCGGGAGGGTGCAGGCGGCCATGGGGGAAATGCTCGGCAATATCGCCCACCAGTGGCGCCAGCCCTTGAATAATCTTGGGCTAACGGTGCAGCAACTGCCGCTGATTTATGATATCGGCGAATTCACGCGGGAATATCTGGGAAAAATTGTCAGCAGCTCGATGGAACTGATCAATCACATGTCCCGGACCATTGACGATTTCAGGAACTACGTCAGACCGGATAAGGAAAAGGTTGAGTTCAAAGTGTGTGAGGCAATTGCAAATACACTGTCACTTATAGAAGACAGTTACAGGAAACAGCATATCAGAATCGAAGTCGTCGCAAAAGATGATCATGTCATTATTGGATACCGGAATGAATTTGCACAGGCTCTCCTCAACATCCTGAACAATGCCAGGGACGCTTTAACGGAAGGGGAAATCGACGAACCCAGGGTGACGATCACGACATGCAGTGAAGGAGACAGTGCTGTCGTAACCATTTCCGACAATGCCGGCGGCATACCCGAGGAGATCATGGGCAAGATCTTCGACCCATACTTTACCACCAAGGGTCCACAGCAGGGAACGGGGATCGGCCTGTTCATGTCAAAGGCGATCATAGAGAAGAATATGGGGGGAAGGCTGACGGTGCGCAACACAGGGCAAGGCGCGGAGTTCAGGATCGAGGTCTGACTGCATGACAAGTTCTTCAAACTTACAAATAGTCTAAACATGATCCGTCATATATGGCAGTTATGTTAAATATGACGGATGCCGCTGACGGTTTTCCCTTCACCCCAAGCTCTCTCTTACAATTTTCCCCTGTGCAATCAATCAATTGCGCTCGCAGTATCCGCAGGTCATCTCTGGCATGTTAGTTGCGTTATACCTGTTTAGCAGGAGATGTGTACTGACGTGCTTTCTGCGAAAGTTGAGTTATTCAACTAAAAACCGGCTTCCCCTATATGTGAAACAGGCGCAGAAACCGGAACCAGTTCGTTACGGCAGTTTTATTGCGCCTGAAACCCCGTTCTCTGGGCGTTGATTAAACGCCGGATGCTTCCCATCGTTAAAGCAAATTTGTTAGTATATCTGTCTCCATGGCATGCTTTACTGTAGGAAGACTGCGGACGGGTTACCGACAAACCGGCGAGTTGCTCCGGTAGGGCCGCACCGAGGCGCGACGTAGGAATTTCCACCGAATTCAAGGGGTCCTGTTATGAAATTCACAATTCTTTCTGTCGCCCTTTTCCTTCTCTGCGCATGCACCATGTTCAACCCCAAGCAATCGACAACGGCTCCGATGGTGCCCCCAAGGCCTCTCGCCATACAAATCGGTAAAAACTGGCAGGTAATCGAGGAAGCACCGAAACTAAGCGACGAACGCGGGGACCTTCCTTTCCAGACGGAACAGTCCGTACAGCCCGAGGGGACAAAGTCTGTATCGCCGGCAGATAACCGCAAGCTCGAAACGCCGCGCTGACCGACGGCGCGCGTTCTTCTGTATTGAGTTGTTATCTGTATAGTTTGTTCCTAACAGTCCTCAGCCTAACAACCTAGAATTAAAAGGTCAGCAATGGAAATCGACAAAGACAAGAGCCAGTCAACGCAAGCTGCCGATCTGCGCCGCAATGCGGAAGGGCGGTCGCTTGCGAAATCTGCGGAATTGCACCCACCCGGAATCGAGGAAGCGACGCAAAGGCGCGTCAATGAACTTGATGTCCACCAGATTGAGCTGGAGGCGCAGAATGCCGAGTTGCGCCGGGCCCAGGAGGAGCTTGAGACCCAACAGGTCGAGCTGGAGATACAAAACGAAGAGTTGATCCGAGCCCGGGAGGAGCTTGAGTTATCGCGGAACAAGTTTGCCGAACTATATGACTTTGCACCCGTGGGTTATTTCACCTTTGATTCACACGGAGTGATACTGGAGGTAAATCTTACCGGCGCTCAACTGCTGGGAATAGAGCGGCGACTGCTGGCCAATAAACCTTTTACCCGTTTTATTGCCGATGCGGACGGGAGGGAGACTTTTTCCAGTCACCTCGAAACTGTTTTGCAAAAACAGGGGATGCAGAAATGTGAAATCAGACTTGCGGGAAAAGACGGCAAGGTGATCCAAGGCATACTTCAGAGTGTCACGGTGGACGATATCGAGAGTAAGGAAGGGCATATCCTTTCCTCAATTATTGATGGCACGGTTGGCAAACAGTTGGAAACGGAAATCCAGGATGCCCGGGAATATGCCGAGAACATTGTAGAAACCGTGCGCAAGCCACTTGTGGTGCTCGATTCCGACCTGAAGATTCTCACCGCCAACCGCAGCTTCTACGATACCTTCAAGGTAACGCCCAAGGAAACAATCGGGAATTTCATCTACGATCTTGGTAACCGGCAATGGGACATTCCAAAGCTGCGGGTGCTCTTTGAGGATATCCTCCCCAATGATACCGTGTTCAATGGTTATGAAGTCGATCATGATTTTCTCGATATCGGCCGCAAGATTATTCTGCTCAACGCCCGGCAGATTTTCCGGAAAAATATCGGTTCACACATTATCCTCCTGGCAATGGAAGACATTACCGAACGCAAGCTGACCGAGGCGCAAATCAACCAGCTTCATTCAGAACTGGAACAACGGGTGATC
>JBGPID010000168.1:0-6693 GCA_041484725.1 Geobacteraceae bacterium
CATCACCCATAAGCCGATTGCACCCCAGGACATGCAATCTCTGGAGATATTCGCCTTTCCCGTGGCCTTCGCCCTGGAGCGGGCCTCACTCTACGAACGGGTTCAGGAGGATGTGGAAAAGCTGACCGGGGCCAACAGGAAGCTCAAGGAACAGCAGGAGCTGATTGTCAGAATGGAAAAGATGGCGCTGGTCGGGCGGATTACGTCGAGCATCGCCCACTCCATCCGCAATCCCTTGTTGGTCATCGGCGGCTTTGCCCGTTCGCTGTTAAAAAATATCGAAGAGAATGACCCGAAGCGGGAGTACCTGGAATCGATCGTGAACGAGGCAAAGCAGTTGGAGGGTGTGCTGGATGAGGTGCTGAACTATTCGGATTCCCTTTATCCTGCCAGGGACATGTGGGACGTGAATCAGCTAGTTACAGGTGTATGCAGGGAATTGCAGGGAAGGCTGGAGCAGCATCGGGCCACCTTTTCCATCGAGCTTGATCCAGGATTACCCATGGCATATATCGACTACAAACAGATTGCCTTCTGTATCCGCACCATTCTCGGCAACTCCATGGATGCCCTGACAGACGGCGGCGTCATACGGATTAATACCCGGCTGGAGGAAGATGACATCGTTGTTGATATTACCGATACAGGCACGGATATCTCACCTGAAGACAGAGAGCAATTGACCACCCCTTTTTCCGCCACCCAGGGGCTTGGGAGCGGAGCAGCGCTGCCGCTCTGCAAGACCATTCTGGACAAGCATGGTCTTCCCTTCGAGATGGAAAGCGCTGCTGAAGGAGGGACACGGTACATAATCAGACTGCCGAGCAGAAAGGAGAAGGCATGATATGGCAAAGTTACTGGTTGTGGATGATGAAAGCAACATCAGGCGCCTTTATTCGCAGGAATTATCCGAAGAAGGGCATCAGGTGGTGACGGCCGCTTCCGCCACCGAGGCGGCGGAGAAACTCGGCGAGAGCGATTTCGACCTGGTGGTACTGGACATCAAGTTGAAGAATGAGAGCGGTCTTGAGCTGTTGCAGAAGATTGTCAAGGAGCGGCATGATTTGCCGGTCATCCTCTGTACGGCTTTTTCCTGTTACAAGGATGATTTTTCCGCATGGCTTGCCGACGGATATGTGGTCAAATCGAGCGATCCGCAGGAACTGAAAGATGAGATAAGCCGGGTTCTGGCTAAGAAAGGCAGGTAGAGGCAAAGGTAAAGGTAGAGGTAGAGGTAAAGATTTAGATTTTCTTTACCTTTACCTGTGAGCGAAGCGAACGAATACCTTTACCTATTTTTTTCGACAAAGGAGAAAAATTCATGAAAGCCGTAATTATGGCGGGGGGGTTCGGTACCCGTATCCAGCCTTTGACCAGCAATCTTCCGAAGCCGATGATTCCCCTTATGAACCGGCCGATCATGCTCCATATCGTGGAGCTTTTGAAAAAACATCATATCACAGATCTCGTCATGCTCCTCTACCACCAGCCGAACGTGATCAAGAACTTTTTCCGCGACGGCGCAGATTTCGGCGTAAAGATCACCTATGTCACCCCCATCGAAGACCTGGGTACAGCGGGGGCAGTCAAATACGCCGAAAAATTTCTCGATGAGCGGTTTCTTATAATCAGCGGTGACCTCCTTACCGATTTTAACCTGAAAAAAATCATCGATTTTCATGGAGAACGCAAGGCCCTTGCCACCATTACCCTGACGTCGGTTAAAGACCCTCTGCAATTCGGTGTGGTGATTACCGATAAAGATAAGAGGATCACCCAGTTCCTGGAGAAGCCGGGGTGGGGGGAAGTGATTTCCGATACCATCAACACCGGCATTTATCTGTTTGAGCCGGATATTTTCAAATATATTCCTCCCGGGGAAAACTTCGACTTTTCCCAGGACCTCTTCCCGCTCCTCTTAAAAAAACATGAGCCGCTCTTCGGCTACACGGCGAAAGGTTACTGGCGGGACATCGGCAACACCGATTCGTACCGTGAAGCCCACCACGACATTTTCCGCGGCAAGGTGAATATCAGGATCGATGAAGCAAAGCAGGACGTGGTCGGCAAGGACCTGCGCATCGGCGCCGATGTCCGTCTGGATGAAACCGTCATGATAGACGGAACCGTGGTGATCGGGGACAATTCCCAGGTCCAGGGCGGCGTCCAGATCAAGGATTCGGTCATAGGGCGCAACTGCGCCATCGAAGCGGGAGTCAAGCTCTCCCGCTGTGTGATCTGGGACAATGTCTACGTGAAAAAAGGGGTGAAGATTACCGACTCCGTTCTCTGCAACAATGTCAGGGTAGGCCAGGGAGTCGTCATGGAAGAGGGGGTGATTGTCGCGGATGACACATCCATCGGCGAAGAAGCGTACATCAAGCGTGACACCAAGATCTGGCCGCGCAAGGTGATCGAAGGAGGGTCGACGGTCACCGGTAATGTCATCTGGGGGGAGAAGTGGAAGAAGTCCCTGTTCGAGGGGGCAATCATCAAGGGGTTGACCAATGTGGAACTGACGCCGGAATTTGTGGCAAAGCTTGGATGCGCCTACGGCACCTCGCTTCCCAAGGGGAGTTTCGTCCTGGTTGGACGCGATGCATCCCACTCCTCTCGGATGCTCAAGAGGAGCTTTCTGGGAGGGATACTCTCCGCCGGGGTGAATGTCCGGGACCTCAGGATGATCCCGCTGCCGGTAACGCGCTATAAATTGAAAACCTTCGGTGAGCTGGGAGGGGTCCATTTCCGTCAGGCCATGGATGATCCGGCTTCTACGGAGATCGTTTTTCTGGACAATGACGGCCTCGATTTCTCAAGTTCCATGGGGAAAAACGTGGAGCGGATCTTCTATAAAGAGAATTTTCGCCGTGCGCACCACAGGGAGCCGGGAGGGATTACCGAACTGCCGCAGGTGGTTGATTATTATCGGGAGGGATTCACCCGCGCAATCGACCAGAGTGCGTTGAAAAAGGGGAATCTCAAGGTGGTCATCGATTTCAATCATTCCCCGGCCGGCCAGATACTCCCTGCCATTCTGAATGATATGGGGTGCGAGGTGATCAGCCTGAATGCTTATATCGACCAGGAGCGAGGCGTCAAGAAGGCTGAGGAAAAACCCCGCAGTCTCCAGCAGCTGTCGAAGATCGTTGCTTCTCTGGAAGCCCAGGCGGGCTTCTGGCTCGACCCGACCGTCGAGGCGATTATCATTGTTGATGGCATGGGTAGAATATACGATGAGGCCGAGGCGCTCATCCTAATGGTGGCACTGATGCTCAAGGCCGGGCATAATGGAGTCTTTGTGGCGCCGGTTTCCGCCCCCTCCGCCATAGAGCTTCTGGCCCATGAAAAGCGCTGCACGGTTCGTCGCACCAAGAATTCGGAACGCGCCATGATCGAGGCGGCCCTTTCTTCCGAGGTGGTGATGGCCGGCTCCATGGACGGCCGTTTTGCTTTCCCTCATTTCCAGGCGGCCTTTGACGGCATGTTTGCCATTGCCAGGAGCATGGAACTGCTGGCGGCCTGTGACGCCCCGCTTGCCGGTATCTTGGAAGAAACGCCTCACCGGGCCTTCCTGCAGACCAGAGTAACCTGCCCCTTGGAGATGAAGGGGGGGATCATGCGCAAGATGAGTGAGGACAGCCTGGACAAGGAGGCCAGCTTTATTGACGGCATCAAAGTTCATTTCGGTGAAGACTGGATGCTGGTGCTTCCCGACCAGTACCAGCCGAACGTGCAGATAGTGGCGGAAGCCAAGGAACTCAAAGTTGCCCAGAGACTGCTGGATGAATGCCGGAAGAAGGTGGAAAAGTGGAAGAAGGAACTGGCATAGTAAACCAGCGTACAGTTAACAGTTGAACAGCGAACAGTGAACAGCATATAGCGTATAGTGAATAATGTTTTCAAAACTGTCCGCTGCAGGTGAAAAATGTCCGATCCGCTCTACATAACCTTCCTCTGGCATATGCACCAGCCATACTACAAGGAGCCGGAGAGGGGTGAGTATCTCCTCCCCTGGACGTATCTCCATGCCGTGAAGGATTATTACGACATGGCGGCTATCGTGGATGAGACACCGGGGGCCAGGGTGGTTTTCAACCTGGTCCCGTCCCTTTTGGAGCAACTGGCGGATTATGCTGCCGGGGCGGCCGTCGATCCATATCTCGTGAGGGGGGAGATGACGCCGGCCGATATGGTGGAAGAGGACCGGCTCTTTGTCGTGGGGAATTTCTTTTCTGCAAACAGGCAACGGATGATCGAGCCGTACCGGCGCTATCTGGAACTCCTCATGATGGCTGGCGACGGCAATGCAGGGAAACAGTCCGAGCGGATAAAGAACTTCCGGGACCAGGACATCCTCGACCTTCAGGTCTGGTTCTTTCTCTCCTGGACCGGAGTGGCGGCCAGGCGCCGCCATCCCGAACTCAAGGAACTGGTAGACAAAGGGAAAAACTTTACCTCAGACGACAAGGCGCTCCTCTTCGCCAAACAGCGGGAGATCCTGAAGGAAATCATTCCCCTGTACCTGAGGCTGCATGAGGAGGGAAAGGCCGAACTGGCGCTTTCCCCTTATTTCCACCCTATTCTGCCGCTTCTGTGCGATATGAACAGTGCCCGGACCGCAATGCCGCGGGTCAACCTGCCGGCCACCCGGTTCCGCCATCCGGAAGATGCGCGCGGTCAGGTGCTGTCCGGAATTGCTTACTTTGAGAAAATTTTCGGCTTTACGCCAATCGGGATCTGGCCTTCCGAGGGGGCGGTAAGCGACGAGGCGCTGGCGATTATCGCCGAATGTGGCCTCAAGTGGGCAGCCAGCGATGAGGGAATACTCGCGCACACCACCTGCGGCGGGCTCGGAGCGGGCCGGGAGGCGCTTTACCAACCGTACTCCTTTCACGGCGAGGGGACCGAACTGCGGCTCTTTTTCCGGGACCATGCGCTCTCAGACCTGATCGGCTTCACATATTCCCAGTGGGATCCGGTACGGGCGGTGCATGATTTCATCGGAAGACTCAAGGATATCCGGACGTATGCCCCCGGAAGCCGGGTAGTGCCGGTCATCCTTGACGGGGAGAACGCCTGGGAATATTATCCGGACAACGGTCATGATTTTCTCAAACTTCTCTATGCCGGGATTGCCGAGACTCCCGGGCTGGAACAGGCGACGTTCTCCGATCTTCTGACCAGTGTCCCTGTACGGCAGGAGTTGCATCATCTGCATCCTGGCTCATGGATCAATGCGAATTACGGGGTATGGGTGGGGCAGCCCGAAGAAAACCTCGCCTGGGAGATGATCGAAAGGGCCAGGGAGGCCGCCATCCGGCAAAATCCACTGGTGGCAGCCCTCCTCTCAAGCGCTGGAGATGCAGGAGAAAGCGATGATACGGCTCTGGAGGTCTGCAAATCGCTCTATGCCGCAGAAGGTAGCGACTGGTTCTGGTGGTACGGCGACGACCACTTTTCATCCCATAGCGACAGGTTCGACCTCCTCTTCCGCAGTCGCCTGATGAATGTCTACCGCCTGCTGAAGCTTAATGTCCCCCTTGAACTGTTCGAGCCGATCAAAAAGGAAAGCTCGGCGGGTTTCGTGCGGGAGCCGGCAGACCTGATTTCCCCGGTGATAAACGGCCTCGTGACCGATTATTTCGAATGGCTGGCAGCGGGTCTCTACGATCTGACCAGGCAATCATCGGCGATGCATGCCGCGGAGAGTCTTTTACAGTCATTTTTCTACGGTTTCGACCGGAAGGCGCTCTTTTTCAGGATCGACGGCGCCACGGCACTGGACAAATCGCTTTTGCCGGAAGATCAACTCAACCTGCATCTGATTCTTGACAGGGAATACCAGCTGGCCATGGACCTCGAATCGGATGAAGGGGAACTCAAGGTGAAGGATGAGAAGGGTTGGAGGGGGAGCAGCCATAACTGCCGGTGGAAAATTGCCAAAGTATGCGAGGCGCAGGTGCCGCTCGCAGCGGTAAACCCTGAACCGGGGGGAAAGCTGTTCGCCTATATTACCCTGCTGCGCGGCAATGATGAAATAGGGCGCTGGCCCACCGATGCGCCGATGATGTTGAAGTATGCAGGGCCGGAGTTGGAACTGGAAACATGGCTTATTTGAAATCGGCGGCTAGCCGCTAGTCGCTATTATGGAGGTAAAATGTCCGAATTACGCTGGGACCCGCTGAAACTTCACTGGGTTATTATAGCCACCGACCGGGGGAGAAGACCGCGGGATTTCCTGGTGGAGCCAGAATCAGACAAAGTGACCAGTTGTCCTTTCTGTTACGGCAATGAGGACAAGACCCCAGGCGAGATATTCGCTATCCGCCCATCCGGGCCTCCCAATTCCCCCAACTGGCAGGTCAGGGTCATCCCCAACAAGTATCCGGTGCTGCGCATCGAAGGGGAGCTTAATAATCGCGGCTACGGGCTGTATGACGTTATGAACGGCATCGGCGCCCATGAAGTCATCGTTGAGACACCTGACCATGACAAGGGGCTGGCGGACCTCACCCCCGCGGAAATAACCGACGTGCTGATCGCCTATCGGAGCAGGTACCTTGACCTGCGCCGGGACATGCGGTTCCGCTACATGGTGCTCTTCAAAAACCATGGCGCCCGGGCCGGCGCAACCCTCTCCCATTCCCACAGCCAGCTTATCGCCGTACCATTGACCCCCCCGGTGGCAACGAC
>JBGPID010000169.1:0-6669 GCA_041484725.1 Geobacteraceae bacterium
GGCCTCGGCCAGGGGGATCGCCAGGACCGGCCTCTCCGCCTCGATATTGGCGGCGATCAGCTCCTCCAGTGCCCTCGTCGTGGCGGGACGGGCCGAACCGCCGAACGCCTCCTTGAACTTGAAGCCGTTGTAGATGGGGGGATTGTGGCTGGCGGTGATCATCACCCCGCCCCCCGCTCCCAGTTCATGCACCGCCCAGGAGACCGCGGGGGTGGGCGCACATCCGTTCCCCAGCCAGACCCGGATGCCGTTCCCGGCTGCCACTTCCGCCACCCGCCCGGCGAACTCGCGGGAGAGAAAGCGCCGGTCGTAGCCGATCACTAATCCATTATCCTCCAGGCCTTCCCGTTTCATATAATCCATGGTGGCCTGCGCCACGAGACTCAGGTTGTCAAAGGTAAAATCCCGGGCGATCACCCCCCGCCAGCCGTCGGTGCCGAACTTTATCTCCACTAAATTGCAACCTCCTATTAACCGGAAACCCCCAAACAACGAATCACACGAATCGCACGAATATTAAAAACGTAAAAAGCCGCAAGGATTTCATCAATAATTAATTCGTGTAATTTGTGCAATTTGTTGTTAACAAGTTTCCTTCTAAATGCTTTGCCTTTGGGAATATTCTCCTCGTAAGGGAAATTTGTCAATATTTTGTTTGCCGGGAATGGTTGACCATTAACCTGTGTTGGCTTATATTTAACGAAAACTTTCATTCAAGGAGTCACCAATGTTAAAAAGAATTCTCTCCGTCTGCGCATTATCCATATTTATGTCCAGCGGTGTCGTTCAGGCTGCTGCGGCCGATCACCCTGTAAAAAACCCGGTAGTCCTCATGGAAACCAGCATGGGTAATGTCAAAATCCACCTCGATCCGCAAAAGGCCCCCATCTCCGTAAAAAACTTTCTCGATTATGTGAAGAGCGGTTTCTATGACGGCACCGTATTTCATCGGGTCATCCCCGGCTTCATGATCCAGGGTGGCGGGTTCACCCCCGACCTGCAGCAGAAGCCGACAAAGGCCCAGATCAGGAATGAGGCAGGTAACGGCTTGAAAAACGACCGGGGGACCATCGCCATGGCCCGCACCATGATCGTCGATTCCGCCACCGCCCAGTTCTTCATCAATGTCGCCGACAACGCCGCCCTCAATCATCGGGACGACTCCATGCAGGGATACGGCTATGCGGTGTTCGGCAAGGTGATCGAAGGGATGGACATCGTGGACAGGATAGCGAAAGTACGGACCGGCATGCAGAAGGGAATGGGGGATGTGCCGGAGACGCCGGTGGTCATCAAGTCGATGAAGGTTCTGCATTAATAAACAGGAACGAGCTCAAGGTTATTTGACCAATAAAACGGCCCTTCGCCATGGAGGGCCGATTTTTTGATCACTCAGAGTAAACTCCCCGCTGCCTGCCTCGCGTCATGCGGTACGCCACCAATAGCGGCGCACCAGGACTTACCTATGGCACAAAAACCGGATATACAAATCCCCATCGGCCTCACATCCCGTGAGGCGGCCAGGATACTGGCGGACGAGGGCCCCAATGAGCTGCCGTCCGGAAAAAAGCGGGGGCGTCTGCGGATTGCACTCGATGTCATGCGCGAACCGATGTTCCTTCTGCTGGTAGGCTGCGGGACCATATACATCATGGTCGGCGACATGCAGGAGGCGTTGATGCTGCTCGCCTTCGTCTTCTTTGTGATGGTGATCACCCTTTATCAGGAGCAAAAGACCGAGCGGGCGCTGGAGGCACTGCGCGATCTCTCCAGCCCCCGCGCTCTGGTCATCCGCGATGGCGCGCAGCAGCGTATCGCCGGCAGAGAGGTCGTGCGGGGAGATATCATCGTACTGGCCGAAGGGGACCGGGTTCCCGCCGATGCGCTGTTGCTCGACTGCACCAGTCTGGCCACCGACGAGTCCCTTTTGACCGGCGAATCGGTATCCGTGCGAAAGGTGGCCGGCGTCGGCGCCCCGCCGATGACAAGGCCGGGTGGCGACGATCTCCCCTTTGTCTACTCCGGAACCCTTGTCGTAGCCGGCCAGGGGATTGCCCGCGTGGTTGCCGTCGGGGCGCAGAGCGCGATCGGCAGCATCGGCAAAGCCCTGCAGGGGGTGACCGGCGAGGAAACCCTGCTTCAGCGCGAGACCGGCCGGCTGGTACGGCTCCTGGCGGTGACGGTTCTCGGACTCTGCGCCATCCTGGTGCTGATTTACGGGATCGCGCGCGGACATTGGCTGGAAGGGGTTCTGGCCGGGCTTACCCTGGCCATGGCGGTTATGCCCAACGAGTTGCCGGTGGTCATGACCATATTCCTCGCCCTCGGCGCCTGGCGACTCTCC
Organism: Geobacteraceae bacterium; assembly: GCA_041484725.1. Lineage (GTDB taxonomy): Bacteria > Desulfobacterota > Desulfuromonadia > Geobacterales > Geobacteraceae > JBGQDJ01. The sequence goes on from JBGPID010000169.1 coordinate 2,345, forward strand.
AGGACCCAGGTCCTGGCCCGCAATGCGCCCATTGTGGAGATGCTCGGCTCGGCAACGGTGCTCTGTGTTGACAAAACCGGCACCCTTACCCTGAACCGGATGACGCTAGCCGCCCTGAACAGCCGGGGGATATATGCCGAAGTGCTCGATTACCGGAACGAACCGCCGCCGGATACGTTCCATGATCTGGTGGAGTTCAGTATCCTCGCCAGCCAGCGCGACCCGTTCGACCCGATGGAGCGGGCCATCAAGGAATTCGGCGAGAAGTACCTGGCACACACCGAACATCTCCACGGCGACTGGGTCATGGCGCGGGAATACCCCCTGTTGCCGGAACTCCTGGCCATGTCGCACGTCTGGCGCGCACCCCGCGGCAAAGAGTATGTAATTGCCGCCAAGGGTGCGCCCGAAGCGGTTGCCGATCTCTGCCATTTCGATAACCGCCAGCTGGCGGGATTGATGCAGGACGTGACACGGATGGCTGACGACGGTCTGCGGGTACTGGGCGTTGCCCGCGCATACTTCAGGGAAGAGGGGCTGCCGGGGGAACAGCACGCATTCATTTTCGAGTTTCTCGGCCTGGTGGGATTGGCCGACCCTGTCCGCCCGACCGTTGCGCCGGCCCTCCAGGACTGCTACCGGGCAGGCGTCAGGATGGTGATGATCACCGGCGACTATCCCGGCACTGCGCGCAGCATCGCCCGCCAGATTGGTCTGGCCGGCCAGGACGAGGTCGTCACTGGCCCAGAACTCGATTCAATGGATGACGCCGAGTTACAGCAACGGATTAAGAGAGTCAACATCTTCGCGCGGGTAGTCCCTGAACAGAAACTCCGCCTGGTGAATGCACTGAAGGCCAACGGGGAAATCGTGGCGATGACCGGCGACGGGGTAAACGATGCGCCTGCCCTGAAATCGGCCCACATTGGGATTGCCATGGGGGGCCGCGGTACGGACGTGGCCCGTGAGGCGTCCGACCTGGTGCTTCTCGATGACGACTTCGACTCGATTGTCCGGGCTATAAAGATGGGACGCCGCATCTTCGACAACCTGAAAAAGGCGATGGCCTACCTACTGGCCATTCACGTACCGATCGCCGGCATGTCGCTGATACCGGTCATATTTAACTGGCCGCTCTTCTTTATGCCGGTCCACATCGCCTTTCTCCACCTGATCATAGACCCGGCCTGCTCGATAGTTTTCGAGGTTGAACCTGCGGAGTCCGGAGCCATGGCCCGTCCCCCCAGAGACCCAAAGGAACCGTTGTTCAGCAGGCGCGTGCTTATGTTGAGCATACTCCAGGGCATGAGTGTGCTGATCATACTGTTGGCGGTTTTCGGAATCAGCCTGGCCCGCGGCCAGGGGGATTTGGAGGCCCGGACTCTTGCCTTTACGACCCTGATGGTCGCCAACCTCGGGCTGATGCTGACCAACCGCTCCTGGGGAAGTTCCGTGCTTGCTATCGTTCGTGTTCCCAATTCAACACTCTGGTGGGTGGTCGGCGGGGCCGTCATCTTCCTGGCGTTAGTCCTGTATACTCCGGTATTGTGCGGCCTGTTCCGCTTTACCCCTTTACATCCCGTGGACCTCATAATCAGCTTTTCAGCAGGTCTCTTCAGTATCCTCTGGTTCGAGTTGTTCAAAGTGCTCAACAGAAGAAGAGCCATATGATACGTTCCCGACAGACAAACACACAATAAACCGCCCTCCGCAAATTCTAGATAATCTGGGCTAAATTGGTGACCTCAATAGTTATCGTGCGCCGAGTTCTATCCTGAATTGCGCGCCTTGCTCGACATTGCAGACGCTCAGCATTCCTCCCATATTTTTTTCGATAATATTCTTTGACATGTAGAGGCCGATTCCTGTACCGCCACTCGACTCCTTGGTGGTAAAATTAAGATCAAAGATACTTTCGATACTTAAGTCGGGAACCCCGCCGGCATTGTCCGTTATGGTAACGACCGTGCTATCGCCATCCGCAAAGGCCTTTACGTTTATCCGGGGATTTTCAACTACTCTATCCATGAAGGCATCCTTTGCATTGGCCAGAATATTGAGGAGCACCTGGGCATACTCTTTTGGATAGCCGAACGCCAATAATTCGGGATCCGCATCAAGATCAACCTCTATTCCATAGCGCCTGAATACCGGCATAACAAAATTGAGTGCCTTGTCGATGGAGTCCTTTATGAGGAAAACCGATTTTTCTTTGTCCGGATTGTAGAAATTCCTGAATACGTCGACTGTTTGCGCCATATGTCCAACCATATCCATTACGCTGTCGACAGTTCCCAGAATATACTCACCGGTCACCTGTTCATGAGCAGAGATTGATCCCAAAGCCTGTATAATGACGGCAATGCTGTTGAGCGGCTGTTTCCACTGATGGGCGATATGGTCGAACATTTCCCCCAACGCAGCCTGGCGGTTCTGCTGGATCAGTACAATGTCCTTTTCCCGGTTCTTTGTCACCTCTTCCTGGACCCTCTTCTCCAGGGTGCTGTTTAATTCTTCCAGCATCTTCTTCTTCTGCTTGAGCTCTTCCTCAGCCCGTTTACGCTCGGTGATATCCTGGTTGGCGCCTCTAATTTTGACAAAACGACCCTCCTGGTCAAAAATAGCCTCAGCACGGACGACGATGAAGCGCTCCTCCCCGTCGGCGCGGATAATTCTGTGCTCCAGTTGAATGCTCGAGTTCGCCTGTGTCTCAGCGATTCCGTTGGCGACGATAGCGGATTCCTCCGGGGGGATGAATCGCCGGGCATAGACCTCCGCCGGCATCAGCGTCCCCCCTTCCCGCTCGGCGGTCGTGCCGTATAGCGCGTAGAATTGATCATCGAAGGTAAACAGGCCGGTTCCAACGTCGTATTCCCATGGCCCCAGTTTGGCGAGGTCCATGGCTATCTTGAGCTGTGCCTCGCTCTTCTGCAGCGTTGCCGTCAATCGGTCTCGTTCGGCCAATAAATGCGACAGCTTGATATTTCCGTAGCTCAGCTTTGAAAACATGTCGGTAAGCCTCAGGAAAACGGCTTTCCCCATGTTCACCCACTCCTCGCTATGACGCGGAACGACTTCCAGTGCGGCAATATATTCTTCTTCAGGGAAACCGTACCGACTTGCTTGTGAACGGAAAAGGTCATAATCGAGTTGCTCGTTATCAAAGAAGAACTGCCCCATGAAGAGATTGCCCATATGCTTTCCGCCGACAATTATCGGGGTCACGATGTGCCACATGTTATTCCTGCATCTGTATGTCCTGAACTCTCCCGGCGGAACGCCCACGGTAAGATCCGTGTCGCTTTCATGACAATTCTTCAGGGTTTCCGGATGGGCACGATGGAATTTCAGGCAGACATCCTGCCATCCCACATCGACCAGCACGCGCCCCTTGAGATCGATTATACTCATTTTTAGCCCAGCCAGGTGGTAGAGCTCATCCATGAGCGCCTGGATCTGCGGCGCATCAATAATGTCGGCGAGGTCCAGCTCACCGATATCCCCCTCGGGGTCGAGGATGCTCTCCAATTTCCGCCTTACGCGCGACTCACTCTCCCGCAACGCCTCCTCCGCCCGCTTGCGCTCGGTGATGTCGTAGGCGATATGCACCGAACCGATCATCACGCCCCGCTCATCGTTCAGAGGGATGGTGCTGACCAGAAAATCCCCTCCCAGGCGCTCCTCGTGAACCTCCACAACGTGTTTCCGGCCATCCATCAATGTCTGCGTGTGCGGGCAGAACTCGGGAGGTTCGGACAGCCCGTGTATCGCCTCATAACAGTGGAGTCCGACGCACACATCGGGTTTCAGTCCGAGACGCTTCGCCATTGCTTCATTGACGCGCAGGACCCGGTGCCGGTTGTCGAGGATGGCGATCAGGTCCGGCACGCTGGCAAAGGTCCGCTCCCACTCCTCCTTGGCGTTCCGTAAGGCCAGCGTCCGCTCCTCGACCCGTATCTCCAGTTCGTCGTGCGCCTCACGCAGTTCAACTTCCATCCGCTTGCGGTCGGTGATGTCGAACATCGTCGCGATGCCGGCAGGCTTTCCCTTATACTCGATACGTCCGGCCGAAACAAAAATCCATTTTTCTTCACCGTTTTTGGTAAGGTACTTGATCTCGTACCGGGAAGGAACCAGTTCACCCCGCTGTCGTGCCAACCCTCGTTCTTTCACCAGTTCCTTGGAATCCGGGTGCATCCAGTCCCAGAAACTCATCTCCAGGAATTCCCGTTCCGTATATCCAATCAATTGAGTCGCATAGGGATTGATATAAACATTTTTCTCTTCCTGATAGACAATAATTGCGGCCGGAGAAGTCTCCGCCA
>JBGPID010000170.1:0-6663 GCA_041484725.1 Geobacteraceae bacterium
GGAAACGAGGGATTTTTCGTCCTGGCAAGGAAATCAAAGGATTGCGCGGAGGCGTACATCGGTACGCCGCACAAGCAAGCCCGAAGATTGACGCCGCCAGGGCGGAAAAGAACCGTTTCTGGATGGAAACTAGGTTGAATAGCTATTTTCATTTAAGCATGATGAACCCCATCTGCCTTCCCGTCTCCCCGCCATCGCGCCGGTAGGAGAAAAAGAGGTCATGCTCGCAGGAGACGCAGAGGGGCGTGGTCTCTATATTCGCTTCGGGCAATCCCGTTGCCAGCAGTTGGCGATAATTAGCCGCCGCCAGGTCGAGCCGCCATTTCTCCGGGGCGGTTTTCCTGGCGAAGCTGTCCACTTCCACGCCATTTTTCTGAAATGCTTCCATCACCGGCGTGTCCACTTCATAACAACAGCCGCCGATGCCGGGACCGACCGCGGCCAGGATATCGTCCGGATTGGAACCGAACATGTTTACAAGGGCATCGACCCCTTTCCTGGCGATCTCTTTCGCGGTCCCCTGCCACCCGGCGTGGAGCGCCGCCACCACCCTTCTCTGCGGATCGAGGAGGAGCAGAGGGACACAGTCGGCAACGCATACCCCGATCATCACCCCCGGCTGGTTGGTGATGAGACCGTCGCATTCGAGCTTGAGGAAATGGGAGTAATCGGGGTTGGGGGTGTCGATCACCAGAAGATCGGTGCCGTGCGCCTGAGTCACGGTAACCAGGCGTTCGGTCCTGGCGCCGAAGGCCCGTGCCAGGATGCTCCGGTTCCCCTGCACATTGTGGGGCGAATCGAAGGTATTGGTCCCCAGGTTCAACGAATTGTACGGGTGGCGCGATACACCTTCATGACGGGAGGTAAAACCCTGGACCGTCACCCCTGTCGCGGCGAGGATGCAAGGCTCAAGGTAATGGACTTTGCCGTCCTTTTTCATTTCCATTGCTAAAACTCCATGTTAGCCGCTGCCGCTGGTTACTGGCCGCTAGTCGCTAGCCGCTTGTTTTCAAGATAATCTATGATCCGTGCCATGTCCGTCGGCAGTTCGGTGTCAAACTCCAGGTATTCGTCGCTAGACGGATGGATAAAGCCGAGGGTTTTGGCATGGAGCGCCTGACGTCCCAGACCCTTGATCAAGTCGCGCAGTTGCGGGTCCTGGATGGTTGCCAGGCGTCCGCTGCCGCCGTAAACCGTGTCCCCTGCCAGTGGGTGGCCCGCTTCGCAGAGATGGACCCTGATCTGATGGGTCCTCCCGGTTTCCAGCTTGAGACGCATGAGGGTTAACCCCTGGTAGCGGCTAACCGCCTGCCAGTGGGTGACCGCCTTCTTACCCCGTCTGGCTGCGCCCGACATGCGCTTCCGGTCCACAGGGTGCCGGCCAATGGCCGATTCGATCCTCCCCTTGTCAGCCTTGGGTGAGCCGAATACCAGGGCAAGATAGACCCGCTTGATGGTATGCTCCTTGAACTGGTGCGAGAGGGAGCGGTGGGCCGGGTCGTTTTTTGCCACCACCAGGAGTCCCGTGGTATCCTTGTCGATCCGGTGAACAATGCCGGGGCGGAGTTCTCCGCCGATCCCCGACAGATCATGGCAGTGCCCGAGCAGGGCATTGACCAACGTGCCGCTTGCATTCCCCGCTCCCGGATGGACCACCATCCCGGCCGGTTTGTTCACCACCACGAGATCGCTATCCTCGTAAAGTATCTCCAGGGGTATTGTTTCCGCTGCCGGTTCAGCTGGTACGGGAGGGGGAATGGTCACGACGACCTTTTCCCCTCCCCGTAATTTGAGGGAAGGTTTCTCCTTCGTCCCGTCGACCGTTACCAACCCGGCCTCGATAAGGCGCCGGGCCATGGAGCGGGTCAGACCTTCCATAGCGCCGACGACCAGGTCCAGCCGGGCAGGTTCGCTGCCGACTGGAAATATAAATTCTAAAATTTCCATGCTTGTACCGTTTTGCCAGATAAAAAAAGCAAAGGCGCGATCATATAAACCGCGCCTTGCCCATCCATCGGTCGCCTGACCGTCGGTTACCAGATAGAGGATTCGATTTTACCCGCCCGCTTGATGAGGACATCGACAATGGCAATATCGAAGATGTTGGAGGAGGCCAGTTGCGGATTCACCCGGGATGTAAAGTGCTGCCGCCCTTCTTCAATCTCTTCATGAAGAAGGTCGAAAATATTGTCGTTCTTGATCCCGGTTTCCACTTTTTCCCGGTTATAGAGAGCCACATCGGAAATGATGGCACGGGCAAGCCTTTTCGCTTGATCAGGATTTTCTATGAGACTCATATCTCTCCTCATAACTACTCAGGTGTTAAGGCCCAAGGCTGAAGGTTGGAGGTTGAAGTATTCTAATCATCGCAAACGATTTAATTTTTACACTCTTCAGCATGCCTCCTCCGCCAAAGCAACCCGCCTCCTCCGCCAGAGCAGCGTAGGCTGCGGCGACCGGGAGGCTGCGGCTGCCGGGCACTCTGTCAACCTGAAGCATGGCATTCACCGGTCGGCCGACGACCAGATGCGTGGGACAGTATACTAAATTTTTTTCCGAATAACTACCTAATTTTGAGGGCGAAATAAATATTGGCGTCACCCCGCTTGATCAGAAGAGCTACGCTTCCTTTTCGTTCCGCTTCCTTCATGGCACTGGCGTAATCAGCCAGGCCGGCGATCTTCTTCTGGTTGACGGAGATGATTATGTCGCCGCGCTGTATACCGGCTTCCGCGGCCATTCCTTCCAGGTCGACAGCCGTTACCAGAACGCCTCTGACCCCACCCATCCGCATATTGGCCGGGAGTTCCTCGACGGTCAGCCCGAACCAGCCCGTCTGCGGCTCCGCCGACCTCGGCTTGACGGCTGAAGCGCTGTCGGAATTTCCCAGGGTCACCGCGAGCTTCTGCGCCTTGCCGTCACGGAATATCTCCACCTCCACCTTCTGGCCGACAGGGGTATCGGCCACCACGAGTTGCAACTGGCGGGGGTCCCTGATCTCTTTGCCGGCAAAGCGGATGATGACGTCCCCCTGTTTCAGGCCCGCTTTTTCCGCGGGGCTGCCGGCCATGATGTCGCTTATAAGGGCTCCCTGGGCCTTGCCCAATCCGAAAGATTTGGCGATTTCTTCGGTGACCGGCTGAATGGAGACCCCCAGCCAGCCGCGGGTCACGCTCCCCTTTTTGATGAGCTGGGCCACCACCTGTTTCGCCATATTGACCGGGATGGCAAAGCCTATCCCTTGGCCGGCCGCAACGATTGCGGTATTGATGCCTATCACTTCACCATAGACATTCAGCAGGGGCCCCCCCGAATTGCCGGGATTGATGGATGCATCGGTCTGGATGAAGTCTTCGTAGGTCTCTATCCCCATATTGGCGCGGCCGGTCGCCGAAATGACACCGACGGTCACGGTCCGATCGAGACCGAACGGATTGCCGATGGCAATGGCCCACTGGCCGACCTGTAGTTTATCCGAATCGCCCAGCACAACCGCCGGCAGGGGCTGACCAGCATTGATCTTGATGACGGCGATATCGGTCTTCGAGTCACCTCCCACTACCTTGCCGTTGTACACCTTATCGTTGGAGAGCTTTACCTGGATACTTTCCGCGTCGCGCACCACATGGTCATTTGTGATGATATACCCGTCGCTGTTGATGATGAAGCCGGAGCCGAGGCTCTTTTCCCGCCGGTACTGGGGCCTCATCTGACCGCCGTCGAAGAAATCGTTGAAAAATGGAGAGAGCTCGAAGAATGGCTGCACCAGCTTTTTCTTGCTCACAGTGGAGATGTTTACCACGGAGGGGTTTACCGCCTTGACCACATTGGTAAAGGCCTGCTGGGCGGCGAGGATGTCCTTGGAAACTTCCTTGACAGGCGCTTCTTTACGGGATGATTCGTAGAAGACCGGTTCCTGCTTTTTCTTGCAGGAAGAGAGCGAGAGTGAAAGGATAAGGAGACAGACCAGGAACCGGCTGATTCGCATAAATACCTCGCAACAAGTTGATACTGTTACAATAGTAGTCAATAAACGGCATAATGTCAACCCGGATTGCTTTTTGCGGACACTAAATAGTTTCCGGATGGAAACTAACAGTGTCTCATCCGGAGTTTCCGGATGGACACTAAATAACTTGCCCGTGTTTATGGAATATGATAAAAATTATGAATATTTGAACCGGCGCTCCCGTGCCGGCCGGAGGTTGCAGATAATGGAGATCAGGATAGTTCCCCTTCCCGACGCGAAGAAGAAGCCCAGGTTCACCGATGATACGAAGCTCTCTTTCGGAAGGATATTCACCGACAGGATGCTGATGGCAGAATGGAAAACAGACCAGGGATGGTTTGACGCGCGGATCGAGCCGTATGCCCCCTTTGTCCTTGATCCCGCCTGCATGGTTTTTCATTATGCCCAGGAGATTTTCGAGGGGCTGAAGGGGTATAGATGGCGCGACGGTACTATCGCCCTGTTCCGGCCCGAGATGAACGCCCGCCGCTTCAACCGTTCAGCCGACCGGATCTGCATGCCGGAACTGCCGGAGGAGCTCTTTCTCAATGGTATTGAACAACTGGTGAAGCTGGAGCGGGAGTGGGTACCGGCCTCTCCCGGGACCTCCCTCTATATCCGCCCCACCATGATCGCCGTGGAGCCGGTGCTCGGCGTCAAGCCATCCGATCATTACTACTTTTTCGTCATACTCTCTCCGGTCGGCCCCTATTACGGCGCAGGTTTCAATCCGGTGCGGATCATGGTGGAGGATAAGTACGTCCGCGCCGTACCGGGCGGCACCGGCGACGCCAAGACCGGCGGCAATTACGCCGCCTCTTTAAAGGCCGCCCTGGAGGCGAAGAAAAAGGGCTTCGAGCAGGTGCTCTGGCTTGACGGTGCCCAGCACCGTTATGTGGAAGAGGTGGGGTCGATGAACATGTTCTTCGCCTATGAAGACCTGGTGGTGACCGCTCCCCTTACCGGCTCCATCCTGAACGGGATCACCCGCGATTCGGTCATGAAACTTGCCGGCCCCCTGGGATTCAAGGTGGAAGAGCGCCAGATAGACATTAACGAGCTGATCGCGGACATCCGCTCCGGGAAGGTGACCGAGGCCTTCGGGACCGGCACGGCCGCGGTCATCACTCCGGTCGGGCATCTTGCGTACCGGGATGAGCTGCACCAGCTCAGCACCGGCGGCGTAGGTCGCCTTACACAGAAGTTGTACGATACTTTGACCGGCATCCAGTACGGCCTGGTCGAGGATACGTTCGGCTGGATCAGAAAGATAGCGTAATTGTGGAGGAAAGGGGCGCGGCATGGCGCGTCCCTGCAAGTCTCTCGCTTATGAAAACAGATGTCGCTGACAATAAACTCTGTCTCTCCTGCCGCAGGACCTGTAAACAGCCGGCGCTGGTGATTATTGCCGCCTGCCCCCGCTACTACGCCGGTCCCAAAATCAAGCGCCGCACCTGGACGCAGCTTGACCTCCCCCTCTAATCCTTGCAAATGCGGCATTGCAGGATATGACCACAATTCATAGCGGAGCACGGCCCATGGAACCGGAGCGAACCAGGATAAGTCGGCAATTTACCGGCGTTCCGTCCGGGTTCCCTTAGAATGATCAGACCCTCATGAAGCCCCCTCTTCCCCTGATCATCCGGCACAGAACCCGGTCAAAGGAAGAGGCGAACCGCTGGCGGTCGACAAGGCCAAATTGCCCCGGGCCACCCCGGACAAGCCCCTCAGTGCGGAGTTCCTGCATCAGGTCCCGAACTGAAAGCCGCTCCCCCACGTTCTCCTCAGTGTACAACACTCCCCGGGGATCGAGGGCTACCCCGCCTTTCTCCACGATCCGTGCGGCCAGAGGAATGTCGGCGGTTATGACGAGGTCCCCAGGCGCAGCGTGCTGCACGATATGATCGTCTGCCGCATCGAAGCCACCGGCAACGACAATCGATGTAACCAGACGGGAATTATATTTCGACATCACCTTGTTTGCCACTAGACAGACATCGACCTGCAGGCGTTCGGATGCCCGGAACACAATCTCCTTCACGATTCGCGGGCATGCATCGGCATCGATCCATATTTTCACCCCGGCTCTCTCCTCGCTCATATGTTTTTGCGGCTCAACAGATGGGTCTCCAGTGTCTCATTGCCGATGGTGAGATAGAGAATGCCTCTTCTCACTTCCCGCGGCCTCCCCTGGGGGGAACCGCAGCAACTCCAGGCGAAGAAATGAATAAACCACAAGGGCTGGTGACCCCTGTGGTTCACAGTTGGGCTATTTATAGCACGTTACCATGGTTTCCGCCTTCTTTATCGGATCATCCATACCAGGTACCGTTTATTCATCTTGATGCGGTATCTCCTCCTTCATTTCTTCCCCTTGTTGCGGTGTCTCCTCCTTCAATTCTTCATCCTGATGCAGCATTTCCTCCTTCAATTCTTCATCCTGCTGATCTATGTTTTGTTCTTCCTGCTGGACATTATCTTTTGTTTCCTCTTTCTTGTTCTCCATCGTATTATTTGGCAGGTTTGTTGCGTTCTCCTGCAACTCCTTTTCTTTTAAATCAACACCCATCCCATAATCGGAGGCCCAAACAGAACCAGCCAACGTCATCGTTGCCGTTGCAACAACGATAGTTAAAACTTTAATTTTCATCCTA
>JBGPID010000171.1:0-6588 GCA_041484725.1 Geobacteraceae bacterium
AGACTCATGGACGGCGATCCCCCGGCCGTGGCCTTCAGGGAGCGGTGATCCCCAACCTGCCTTTGCCGCAGCCAGCTCCAGAACCCCACGATGGCGGGGCTTGTCGGCGAGGAGTGTGCGGCGGAACTCTAATGGGTCTTTTCCCACAGCGTAGGCCACCTCATCGAGAAAACCCTCCACCGCAAAAGCGTTGTTGCTGTGCCCAACCGACCGCCACCACTGGACCGGCACCCCCAGCCGGGGGGAGTGGAGGTCAACGAGGAGGTTCGGGATAGCATAGGGAATGTCCTGGCCGCCTTCCACCGAAGTGGCATCGATCCCGTTCTTGATCATGGCCCCCTCCCAGGAGGTGCCGGCCATGATCGACTGGCCGACGATGGTGTGCCACCAGGCGATGAGGTTCCCCTTATCGTCGAGCCCCGCCATCAGCCGGTCATGCCACATGGGGCGGTAAAACCCCGCCTTCATGTCATCCTCACGGGTCCAGACAACCTTTACCGGCTTCTTTAACACCTTTGCCACCTCTGCCGCCGTGACCACGAAGTCGTCGGCCGGGTTCGCCCGCCGGCCGAAACCGCCACCGAGGAAGGTGGTGTGGAGCTTTACCTGTTCCGGCTTGAGTCCCAAAACACGGGCGGCCGCGTTCCGGTCAGCGGTCTGGGACTGGGTGCCTGTCCAGATGTCGCAGCCGTCTTTGCGCAGATCTACGACGCAGTTGAGCGGTTCCATGGTCGCATGGGCAAGATAGGGGACGCTGTACTCGGCAGTGAGTTTCTTCGCTGATTGCGCATAAGCCAGTTCCGGATCGCCATTCTTGCGGGCCATGACGCCGGGGGTGGCAGCCATCAGCGCGTATTCCTTAACCATCTCGGGGGTATTGAGCCGCGCCCATTCCCCTTCCTCCCAGACTATTTCAAGCGCCACCCTCCCCTTCTGCGCCGCCGGGAAGCCGGTAGCGACCACTGCCACGCCGGACGGCACCTGGAAAACATCCTTTACACCGGGAACGGACTTCGCCCGGTCCGCATTGAAGCTCTTCACCTTCCCGCCAAAGACCGGAGGATGGGCAATGACGGCCGTAAGCATGCCGGGAAGCCGCACATCGAGGCCGAATTCGGCCGTGCCGTTGATCTTGGCCGGACTGTCGAGGCGGTGTTGCGGTTTGCCGACGATTTTGCATTTTTCAGGCGCCTTTAGCGGCACTTCTTTGGGAACCGGCATTTTTGCTGCCTTGTCAACCAGTTCCCCATAGCCAACCGACTTTCCGCCCTTATGAATCACCCGGCCGTTTTCGGCACGACAGGTTGCCGGGTCCACCTTCCAGCCTTTTGCAGCGGCGGCGATAAGCATCTCCCGGGCGGTTGCGCCGGCCTTCGAAAATCTGTCCCATTCCGTCCATGTACTTGTGCTTCCGCCGGTCCCCTGTGCGCCGAAAGCCGGGTTGTTGTACGCGGGGTCAACCGGCGCTTCTTCCACCCTCACCTTTCGCCAGTCGCATTCAAGCTCCTCGGCGATGAGCATCGGCAAAGACGTATAAACCCCCTGTCCCATTTCCGAATGATTGATAATGAAGGTCACCGCTCCATCGTGCCCCACCCGGATGAAGGCGTTCGGAGCAAAAGGCGCAGGTGTGGACTTCGCTGCGAACGCGGAGTCATGACCCGGCAGGTAAAAACCGAGGATAAGTCCGCCCCCGACCAGGGCGCTGGTGGCAAGAAAATCGCGGCGGCTCACTTTCACGATCTCGCTCATCTTCCCCCTCCTTTCCCGGTCGTTGCCGCGGCCGTGTGAATGGCGGCGCGGATACGCTTGTAGGTGCCGCAGCGACAGATGTTCCCCTCCATGGCCGTGTCGATATCCGCATCGGAAGGTTTCGGCTTCTCCATGAGCAGGGCCGCGGCGGACATGACCTGCCCGGGCTGGCACCAGCCGCACTGTGACACCTCTTCGCTGAGCCATGCCTTCTTGACGGGATGGTTCTTTGGCAGCCCTTCAATAGTTGTTATTTTCTTCCCCCGGGCATCCTTTACGGGTACCTGGCAGGAACGCTCAGCCTTCCCCTCGATCAGGACGGTGCAGGAGCCGCAGAGTCCTTCTCCGCAGCCGTACTTGGTCCCGGTGAGATGCAACTCTTCCCGGATCACCCACAAGAGCGGCGTATCCGGAGGAACATCCACCTGATGCTTCTTGCCGTTTACGACCAGCGCAATCATAGACGCCTCCTTTTGCTATCATAGTCTGCCGCATTAATTTTACAGCGCAGCAACTCCATTGCAAGTTAAAACAGATACTGTAGCGATTGGACATCCCGGTTCATCAGCCGGCCGGGGTGTATCCGACAAAAGCCTTGACCTCGAGAAATGCCTCGAATGCATAGTCGCCCCATTCGCGGCCGTTGCCGGACATCTTGAAGCCGCCGAACGGCGCCGTCGGATCGAGGAGATCCATATCGCCGTTCAGGTAGACCTGACCGGCCCGGATGCGCGCCCCGACTTCGCGCGCCTTCTCAATACTGCCGGCATGGACATAGGCGGCCAGGCCATATTTGGTGTCGTTGGCGATCCTGATCGCGTCCTCGACATCGTCATAGCCGATAATCACCAGAACCGGCCCGAATATCTCCTCACGTGCGATCGTCATGTCATTGCTGACGTCAGCGAAGATCGTCGGCTTCACATAGTAGCCCCTTTCCAGGCCGGCCGGCTTGCCCGGGCCACCGGTGATCAGCGTGGCGCCTTCCTCAATGCCTTTTTGGATCAGGCCCTGTATCCTGTTCCATTGCTGCTCATTGACCACCGGCCCCACATAGGCGCCGCCCTCCGGCGGACCGACCGTGGTGCTTTCAGCCACCGACTTCGCAATCGCGATCACTTCGGCAATCCTGGACTTGGGCGCAAGCATGCGCGAAGGCCCCGAGCAGCTCTGCCCTGAGTTCAGCATGATAAAACGCACGCCGGAGGTGACGGCTTTCTCCAGATTCGCATCTTCCAGCATGATGTTCGGACTCTTCCCCCCCAGCTCCTGATGAACTCGCTTCACGGTCGCGGCGGCATTAGCCGCCACATCTATTCCCGCTCGGGTCGAGCCGGTGATGGAGACCATGTCGACGTCCGGATGGCTGGAGAGCGCCGCGCCGACCGTCGGGCCGTCGCCGTTTACGAGATTGAAAACGCCGGGCGGCACCCCCGCCGCATCCATGATCTCGGCAATGATCAAGGCGGAAAAGGGAGAATATTCGGACGGCTTCAGCACTACCGTGCAGCCTGTCGCGAGTGCCGGCATCACCTTGGTGATGACCACGGAAACGGGCCAGTTCCAAGGTGAAATAAGCGCGCAGACACCGATCGGTTCCTTGCGAATCATAGTTATGCCGCGGAGCTCATCGAACTGATACTTCTTGAGCACCTCAATCGCGGTATTGATGTGGGCGAGTGGGAGCGGGATCTGCGCTTTCTGGGCCAACCATGCCGGGCACCCCATTTCCATGGTCATGGCGGCGGCCAGATCCGGTATGCGCGCCTGGAAACCCGCCGCGATCCGCTCAAGGAGGGCGACCCGCTCTTCCCGTGATGTCCGCGAATAGCTCGCGAACGCCTTGTGGGCGGCCGCGACGGCGCGATCCACATCCTCCTTTTCCCCCATGCTGATCCGCCCGGCGACCTCTTCCGTGGCCGGGTTGACAACGTCCCTGGTGCGGGTCCCGGTCGGCTCGACCCATTGTCCGTTGATATAGAATTTCAGATAATTTTTCATAGTTTTATCCTTTCCATAAGTTCCAAATACTGTCGTTATTCAGCTTCCACTTTAGCGTGTCAGCTCCCATAAAGACTCTTCTCTACGGTGAAGATTCCTCTTTTTCACGCGCAATCTTGTCCACCACACAGTAAATTCCCCACTCCTTCAGCCCGGGTTTGAAGCAGCCGTTGCAGGAGATGCAGGTGGCGGGTGTCCGGTTGCCTCTCTGCCAGCGTATCGCCAGACCGGGTTCGCGGATGAATGGTCGTGACATGGATATGTAGTCGGCATCCCCCTTGCGGAGTATCTCCTCCGCAACCTCGATAGACCTGATTCCACCAACCGTCATGATCGGACAGCTAACGGATTTTTTGATCATCCCGGCAAGTGAAAGATTGAAGGCCTCCTGCTTCCCGGCGACACTCCCCGGTCGGACCGGGGAGAGATCATCCGAGGCAGGTGTACCGGCGCTCACCTCGATGGCGTCAATCCCTTCCTTATCCAGGGCCATTGCCGCATGCAGGGCATCTGCCGGTCCCAGCCCTCCATCCAGGTTGTCGGCGCCATTGAGCTTGACCAGCACAGGGAACTCTTTCCCCACGGCACCCCTGACACCCTGGTAAACCTCCATGAGGAAACGGAATCGGTTCTCCACGCTCCCGCCGTAGATATCGCTTCTCCGGTTAGTAAGCGGCGAGAGGAACTGGTTGATCAGGTAGCCGTGGGCGGCATGGAGCTGAACGGCGTCGAAACCGTATTCCCTGGCCCGTTTTGCCCCAGCGCTGAAGTGCGCAACGAGCTCGGCGATATCCTCAAGGGAGAGTTCCGCCGGGGTTTCCGGGAACTGCGCGACTGCCAGCGCGGAAGGGGCCACCGGCCGGCTGCCGATGGTTGCCGCGCTCGTCTGGCCGCCTGCATGCATCAGCTGCATGCAGATCTTTCCCCCCTGGTCATGGACCGCAGCGGTGAGGGCCTTCAACTCGGCGCCAAATGATGCATCAACATGGATTCCCATCTGTCCCGGAAAACCCTTCCCGTCCGGGCGGACAAAGGTGCAACCGCTGATTATCAGACCAACTCCGCCCCTTGCCAGGTCAGTGTAACACTCCGTCAGCTTCGGCGTCGGCCTTCCGTCCGGCTCGCACATCCCCTCCCAGGTGGCGGAGCGCACCAGGCGATTCTTCAAGGTCATACCGTTTATTCGCGTTTCTTCAAATAGCTTGCGCATAACTATCCCCCATTCAACAAGAAAATTGTAAGTTTATATTAGGTCTGAATTGCGAATCCGGCAATACACATTCCTCCTGAACCCTTGCCCGTTTCTGTCGAATGCCGGAAATTAAGGTGACTATTTCCCCGATAATTGATACATTTATTGCGAACGCAGTGAGCAATGCGCAATAAGTCGGGAGGCTTTTGAGATGATGAGTGAAGCGGAAGACGCAGGAAAGGGAAAGATGGTGAAACTGCTGGGTGCCCTGGCAATAAAGGAAGGCTTTTCCCCAACCAATCTGAAAGGAGTAATGTTCATCCGGTCGAGCAAGCCTTTTCCCCGTATGCCCGTCGTATATGAACCAAGCATCGTCATAGTCGGGCAGGGGCGCAAGACGGGTTATCTGGGCGATCAGGTCTACACCTACGACCCCTTTAACTACCTGGTGCTCTCGGTGCCGCTCCCCTTCGAGTGCGAGACGCAGGCCACCCCGGAAGAACCCTATCTGGCCGTATCTGTACGGGTCGATCCGTTGACGGTGGGAGAGTTGCTGATTGAAATGGATGACGACAGTGGAGCCGGCAGGGCAGTACCGCGGGGGATCTGTTCGACACCCTTGACCGATGAACTGGTGAGCGCCACGGTCCGGCTGCTGGAGTGCCTGAAGACACCACTCGACAGCCGTATCCTGGGGCCGCAAATAGTGCGGGAAATCATCTACCGGGTCCTCTATGGCGAACAGGGAGGAGCACTGCGGGCGCTGGCCGTTCGGCACAGCCGTTTCAGCCAGATCGCCAGGGTGCTGCGCCGGATTCACACGGAATATGACAAAGAACTTGACATCGAGTTCCTGGCCGGCGAAGCCAACATGAGCATCTCTACCTTCCACCACAACTTCAAGGCGGTTACCTCCTCGCCGCCGCTGCAATACCTGAAGAGCATCAGGCTGCACAAGGCGCTCATGCTGATGGCCAGGGACGGCCTCAATGCCAGTACCGCCGCGGGGCGGGTTGGTTATGAGAGCGCTTCCCAGTTCAGCCGTGAGTTCAAGCGGCTATTCGGCAACAGCCCCGCGGATGAGGCTGCAAGATTACGGGGATTGGGCATGCTGTGACAAGGCGGATAAACAAACGGCGACACCCGAGAGGTGATCACCGTTCATGTAATTAATCAAAAATCATTGAAAAGCAGTTTCGCGCAAAGCGCGCCAAGAACGCGCTTGTGCGCCATAGCACTACAGACCACCTCCGCCAAAGCAGCCTTAGCTGCGGCAGCCGGGCGCGCAGGCGCAAAGGAATAGCAACAAAGTTAAAAGACTTACACTTAAGCCCTTCAACCTGTTGGTTTGTATCTCTATCTCTTTATGTATTTGGTCTTTCTTTGCGACCTTTACGAGTGATAATGCAGTTATTGATTGAGTGTTCTCCCCTGCTAATCCCCCAGATATGTGTAGGAAAGAAGGGTCCTGTCCAGGAGTTCCATGAAGTGGCTGGTCTCTTCGATGGAAATCTTGCGCAGCGCCACGCTCTTCTCCAGTTCGTCGCGGACGTTCTTGAGTATCTCCGGTCCCTTGTACTGCACGTATTTGAGGCTCTCCCAGATGGCGTCGCCGGTTATGACCGTGTCGATCTTGTAGTTGG
>JBGPID010000172.1:0-6567 GCA_041484725.1 Geobacteraceae bacterium
GCATGATTGCGCTCAACAGCAAATTTAATTTCCCGTGCAAGCTGGCTCTTGTCTGTCTGCCCCTTGACAAGATAATTTTGGGCGCCTTCATGGATCGCGGCTAAAGCCACTCGCTCGTCGCTAATTTCGTGCAGCACGACTATGGGCAATCGGGCAGCCTGCCGTCGCATGGTGCGGAGCGTGTCCAGACCGTCGCTGTCAGGCAGTCCGAGATCCAGCAGAATGATGTCGAACCGCTCCGCGACGATGCGCGCGAGCGCCTCCGAAAGCCGGGGAACACACTCGACTTCGAATTGCGTGGATTCCTCCCTCGGCAGTTGCTCCACTATCAGCTCTGCTTCCTTCGGGTTGTCCTCTACCAGCAGAACTCGCAACAGATAACTCATATCTTTGCTCCTTTAGGCGGCAGAACGGCAATGCTTCCCTCCGTTTTTGTGTTTTTCGCAAACATTTGTGCGTCTTTAGATGTATAACGCACTTTGGTTCGATTGCAAGACGTTATGCGAACGGCTGGTTTCAGCTGCTTCACATTCAGGTGTTTCGCTCAGGTAAAAGTGTTGCCTACGCTTATGGCTGGTAATAGTGCCTTTAGGCAACAGGCCACGTAGGTCCGACCCCTTACGATCGAGCGGTACCGATAATCTTCCACGTGCAACGAGCTATAATGTCATCAGCGGGTAACGTGGACGTGCGAGCTGGCGGTTGAAAGGGATCGGAAGTCGGAACGACGGGAGGTGGCCACCATGACGGATGCACCTGACGAAAAAGTGGACGAGAAGAGGTCCCTGTACTGTTCTGTCTGCGAAGCGGCGCGGATCGCGTAATCCGCGATGCCAGGACGCTTTCGGTCTGGCCCCTGCTTTACAACGCTTTTTTCCCGATGTCCCGTCACTTCCGTTCCATAAAAACGTAGTTTACCTGGTGGGATGCGGCCTTTCCTGCGATTTCCATCGTTTTCAGCTCAATGATGTTGAAATATTTCTCAAAAAGCCGGCGCAATTCATCTTCCGAGGAGAAATAGAGAACAGTTCCCAGGAAAGTCTTCCGGTATTTCCCGACGCCGCCGAACTGTGTGTCGTTCTCGCTGAAGCAGACAGAAAGGTATTTCCCTCCCGGATTCAGGAGCCTGTAGACATTGGCGATATACTTCTCCCTCTGCTCGGGATAGATATGGTGCAACAGCTCCCAGTCATAGGCAAAGTCAAATTCTTCCTGAACTTCATGCAAATCACCTAGCACATCGGCCACGACAAACCGGCACGAAACCCTTTTCTTTGCGGCATTCTCCCCTGCGAGTCGTATCGCTTCCGCTGAACTGTCGACTCCAGTGACACTGAATCCCATTCCGGCCAGATACACGGCCTGATTACCGGCGCCACAGCCCAGATCTACTGTGTTACATGGTTTTATCCTACCGCTACTTACCAGTTCAACCATGGCTTCCGGGGGAGTCTCCACATTCCAGGGAATTTTTTCCAATGGTGTTTCACGATAAATCTTATCCATGTCAACCTGCTTAATCTCGTCTTGCATGGCAATCCCCTTGCGATGAAAATGGCAATAATTTTTATTATATCAGGAATCCCGAGAATGGCGCGCTCAGTTGCTTGCTCGGTTTCAAATAAGTAGTACAATTAAACGGTAAACAGGATGATATTCTGCAATACACTGTAATCCCGAGATATATGCCCCCTGCCCATGACCGGCTTTGGCCCGGCTTGAGAGGAACACCCATTTGAAAAGGAACAGCGAACAGGCGGGCATGTACCGCATCCGTTTTCACGGGCGGGGCGGACAGGGGATGAAGACCGCGAGCCGTATTCTGGGCACTGCGTTTTTCCTGGAAGGGTTTGAGGTGCAGGATGCGCCCCGTTATGGCGCCGAGCGCCGCGGAGCCCCGATATTCGCCTATGTTCGCGCCTCCCGGCAAAAAATCAATGAGCGCGGAGTTATTCGCAATCCCGACCTGGTAATTGTTGCGGATGAAACTCTCGTGCCGATCCCGGCGGCGGATGTCCTGTCCGGGGTCACCGCTCAGACCGTTCTGCTCATCAACAGCAGTGAAAAACCGGAATCGTGGGTGGAACGGCTTGCCCTGACGGGACCGCTACTTACTTTGCCGGCAGCCTCTGAAGTTGAGGACGTGCTCGAACTTCACTTTATCGGCGCTGTTTGCGCCGGCGCCGCTGCGCGGCTGGTCGGCGTCATTTCCCGCGCTTCCCTTGAGGAGGCAATCAGCAGCGAACTCGGACACCTGGGCAAAACCGCTGTTACCAGAAATCTCGCCAAGGCCCTTGAGCCTTACGACCAAATGGCGATCCATGCAGGTTGCGTTGCTCCGGGTGGGGAGATTTCCGCCATTGACTACCGGAAACCGGATTGGGTGGATCTGCCATTTGAAGATGCCGGGGTGTCGGCCCCCGCCGTCTTCGCGCCAACCACCAGCGAGACGGTGAAAACCGGCCTATGGCGGACCATGCGCCCCGTCATCGACCACAGTATATGCAGCCGGTGCTGGCTGTGCAGCACCTATTGCCCTGAGGGAGCCGTTACTATCGATGAGGAAGGTTATCCGCGGATTGACTACGACCACTGCAAGGGATGCCTGGTCTGTATGGCGCAATGTCCGTCCCATGCCATCCGGTCAGTACCGGAGCACGACGGAAAACACGAGAAGACGGCCGGAGAGGAGAAATGAAGCGTGCACTTCTGACCGGAAACAGCGCTGCGGCCTGGGGCGCCCGCTTGGCCCGCGCGGATTACGTGCCCGCCTTCCCCATCACCCCGCAGACGGAGATCATTGAAACACTGGCCTTGTGGATCGACACGGGGGTGATGGAGTGCCGCATGGTGACGCTCGAGTCCGAGCATTCCATGATTACCGCTGCCGGCGCCGCGGCAGCCACAGGTGTCCGGGTTTTCACCGCGACCTCCAGCCAGGGCCTGCTGTACGGAATGGAAATGGTTTACACCGTGGCCGGCTGGCGGGTTCCCTTCGTCATGGTCAACGTGTCACGGGGCCTCTCCTCACCCATCACCCTTGAACCGGACCACAACGATATCCTGGCGGCGCGGGACAGTGGTTTCCTGCAGATCCATTGCGCCACCTGCCAAGAGGTACTGGACGGCATTCTTATTGCCTATCGGCTGGCGGAAGATGAACGGGTCCGTTTACCGGTCATCGTAAACCTTGACGGATTCTATCTTTCCTTTACCCGGGAACCGGTGGAGATACCCAATGCCGGGGCGGTCAGCCGTTTTCTCCCCCCCTTCGATCCCGAAAACATACATTTCAGTGCGAAAGCGCCGGTCAGCGAGGCGGTAACGGTCCTGGGCGGTACCCTGTATTCCTATTTCCGCTATGAAATGCACCTGGCCGCCTTGAATGCGCTCCAGGTCTTCAACGAGGTCGCCGCCGACTTCACCGGCATTTTCGGCAGGACGTATGAAGCCGTGGAGTCGTACCGGACTGTCGACGCGGAACTGGTCTTCGTCATGATGGGCTCATTCGCCACAAAGGCCAAAGCCGCCGTAGACCAGTTGCGCCAGGCCGGAATGGCGGTCGGCCTGCTGCGGCCGGTTCTCCTTCGGCCGTTTCCCCTGGATCGGATAAGGCGGGTGCTGGCCGGGAAAAAGGGGGTCGCGGTAGTCGACCAGAACCTCTCCATGGGTAAGGGCGGAGTGCTTCATACGGAAGTGGCTTCCGCACTTCACGGCCAGCCGGACGCGCCCGCCGTCGTGACCAGTTTTATCGGCGGACTCGGTGGTCGTGATATCAGCGCTGAAGAATTCTACGAGATGGCATCCATCACGGCCAAGGCCGCCTTCGAAGGGGAGGCTCCGCCCCCCAGGCTGCTTCTGACCGAACGGGAGTTGACGGAAATCAGGAGGCTCCAGGCAATCGCGCAGGTAAAGCGGAAAGAGAAGCAGGGCTAAGAAAAATGAACGATAAGAAATACAAACGTATCCAGGACCTTCCGACCACCCATCTGCTGGGGGCAGGCACCCCCATGTGCGCGGGTTGCGGAGGTCTGGAGGTGGTCAAGGAGATCTATGACCTGATCGGCGAGAAGACGGTGTTCATCAATGCAGCTGGTTGCATGACGCTCCTCGCGGTTTATCCCTTCACCCCCTTTCGGGGTTCCTGGCTCTATACCGCCATGGCCTCCGCTCCTGCGGGCGCCCAGGGGGTCCGTGATGCCCTGGATATCCTGCTGGAGAAAAGACGCATCAAGCCGGAAGAGGATCTGGAGGCGGTGGTGCTGACCGGGGATGGCTCCGCCTATGGCATGGGGCTTTCCTCGACATCGGCCGCCATCGACCGCAATCTGGATTTTCTCTATATCTGCTACGACAACGAGGGGTATGGGAATACCGGACAGCAGGCCTCGGCTGCCTCGCCCCATGGAGCCAGAACCGCAACCAGCAAGGGACCGCACGGCTATTCGGGGCACAAGAAAGATCTTTTTGCCATCTGGGCGGCGCATCGGCCCGCGTATGTGGCCACGGTTGCGGGGGCAGAACCCCTGGACCTGGCCCGCAAGATTGAAAAGGCATCTAGAATAGCGGGGCCAAGGCTGATTATCGCCCTTGCACCTTGTCCCACCGGGTGGGAGTTCGACCCGAAGGAAACGGTAGAGATCGGCAAACTTGCGGTCAAGTCGGGTATCTGGCCGTTGAAAGAGTATGTGGACGGAAAGGTCGCGCATACCCTGATTCCCCACCAACGGTCTCCGGTAGAAGATTACCTGAAGCGGCAGGGGCGCTTTTCCCATCTA
The DNA here is from genome assembly GCA_041484725.1 of Geobacteraceae bacterium. Taxonomy (GTDB): domain Bacteria; phylum Desulfobacterota; class Desulfuromonadia; order Geobacterales; family Geobacteraceae; genus JBGQDJ01. Next base: position 4,779 of record JBGPID010000172.1, read on the forward strand.
TTCTCCCCTCAAAGAAACGAGGCTCTCCTGCTGGAGATACAGGGGCATGTCGACGCGTATTGGGAAGGAATAGGCTAGCATCTGCTCATCTTGGCGGCCAGCACCAGAGCGACGGACGGGTAGAGGGTGACCGGATTCAGGTCGATTGCCCGGATAAATCCGGTTGCCATCACTTCAGATACTGTCACGATGTTGCCGGCAATTGCATCGATATCTAAGGTAGGCTTTCCTCAGAAGCTTTCAGGACTTTCTTGCCTTTCGTCTCGCTCCTCAGTTACAGTGCCAGCTCGCAGTTGACCAGCGCTGGAGCGAAAAATGAATCACGGAAAAGTTCCACGAAAAACCCGCCCAGCCGAACATGAAGTGAATCGGCAACGAAGCATAACCCACCTATATCTTTAACATGTTGTCTCGCTACGCAAATTCAAATAACGTGGGTCAAATTTAATTTAATCTCTGCACAGTTTCCCCCAAACAGCCAAGGACCTCCCAAAAGACCGTCTTGCAACCCTCTACCGGTCTACTCAAAAATCTCATGCGTTGTCCATTCGCAGATTCTCGTTCCGGGCGTAGCATGAAACTCCGCACCATTCCAGCGGAGCCGCCATATCTTAAATTCTGCCAAACATCTAGTTGACATGTAGCGGAACTGCTATTACATTCGTTTACGAAAGGATTTACTTATTATGGATTATAAAGACTACTATCAGGTTCTCAGCCTGAAAAAAGGCGCCTCTCCTGAAGAGATAAAGCGCGCTTACCGAAAACTTGCGGTAAAGTATCATCCTGACAAAAACCAAGGAAACAAGGAAGCGGAAGAAAAATTCAAAGAGATCAATGAAGCATATGCGGTCCTGTCCGACCCGCAAAAAAAAGAGCAGTTCGATCAGTTCGGGGCGACCGGCTTTCACCAGCGTTATTCCCAGGAAGACATATTCCGGGGGTTCGATGTGGGGGACCTGTTCAAGGATATGGGTTATGGTACCGACGATATCTTCCGCATATTCGGCTCAGCAGGAGAGCAGAGATCCAGGATGAGAACCAGGAAGCAGCGCGGCGAAGATTTTACCATGGAGCTGCCGGTCACCTTCAGCGAGGCATATTTCGGTGCGGAAAAACGGGTGGCATTCTTGCGGGAAGGGGTGCGCGAAGAATTATCGGTAAAAGTCCCCATCGGTGTTGCCGATGAAGCAAAGCTGCGCATTGCCGGCAAAGGGGGGAGCGGCACCGGAGGTGGGGCGGCGGGCGACCTGTATCTTGTTATCAAGACAGGGTCAGATGCGATTTTCACCAGAGAGAATGACGATATCGTCGTTGAGCGCTCTATACGGATAACCGAAGCTGCACTGGGAACTTCACTGGATGTGCCGACAATGGAAGGGATCAAGAGAATTAAGATTCCGGCCGGAATCCAGCCGGGCACAAAAATAAGACTCAAGGGTTTTGGCTTCCCCCACCTGGGGAAAACCACCAAGGGTGAACTCTATGTGAAGGTGAACGTCAAGGTCCCGACGCAGCTTACCGAGGCCCAGAAAAAGCATCTGGAGGAGCTTTCAGCAATTGGGATCTAAGCCTGAAACCCGAAATGATCCAGGGAGGCTTTATCATGCTGTAATTGAGCACCATCGTGACAGATGAAGGCTCCCCCTGTCGGTTATATGCCATGAAGACCCAGCGCTTCGGTATCTTCTTCGATTCAAGTCATATACAAATCTGCTGATAGAATACCATATAAAAATTATTTAAATATTGCGTTCTTGCAAAATAAATAATGTTCTGTTATATGAGA
>JBGPID010000173.1:0-6536 GCA_041484725.1 Geobacteraceae bacterium
ATTACCCCCAGTATTGCCCGGTGGAGCGGGCGCTTTCCGGAGAAAGCGTACATATATCTATTACGATTAACAAAGATTCCGCGGAGACCCGCTATTTCGATGTCACGGCAACACCAATCGGAGATTCTGTCGGGGGGCAGACACGGGCGCTCATCTTCTTAAGAGACATGACGGAGAAACGTCTCCAGGAGCTACAACTGCTCCAGACCGAAAAGATGTCGAGCATAGGACTTCTGGCGGCCGGAGTGGCCCATGAGATCAACAACCCCCTGACTTCGGTGGCCGGTTATGCCGAGGCGCTGCTACGGCGCTTCCGTACCGAACCGGAATTGGCAGAAGACGCGCGGCTTGAGATATTCCCCAAATATCTGGATGTTATTATTCGTGAATCCTACCGCTGCAAAAGCATCATCGATTGTCTGCTGAGTTTCAGCAGGAAATCGGAAGGTTCTACAGAAGAAGTGAACATCAATCTTATCCTTCAGGAGGTCCTCGAATTGGTGCGGCTCAAGGCCCGCTACGAAAAGATCGAAATCCGGCTTGAACTGCAGCCCGACCTGCCGCCGATCAAGGGTGACCCCGCAGGATTGCGTCAGGTATTCATGAACCTTTTGATCAATGCCCATCAGGCCATCAAAGGGGCCGGCACCGTGGAGATATCCACCGGGAGCGACGGGTCTCAAGTCTTCATTCAGGTAAAAGATACGGGCTGCGGGATCCAGCATGCCCACCTGGAACACATCTGGGACCCCTTCTTTACAACCAAGTCGGTAGGGGAGGGAATCGGCCTCGGATTGGCCGTCACCTATAACATAGTCAAGAAGCATGGCGGTGAAATCAAGGCGGAAAGCCATAACGGTGAAGGCTCCATTTTCACAGTGAGGCTGCCGCAATGATAAGATCCGGAAATCGCAAAGACGCGAAGGTCCTCATCGTCGAGGATGAAAGTAATCTCAGGGAATTGCTGCAGATGGAACTCTCCCGCAGCGGCTATGAGGTCGATATAGCCGGTGACGGTGAGGAGGGTCTCGCCATATACAAGGAGCAGATATTCAACGTGGTCCTGCTCGATATCCGGATGCCCGGAATTAACGGCGTAGAAGTCCTCCAGCAGATGCGCGCGGAATCCAACATCCCCGAAATTATCATGTTTACCGGCCACGGCACCATCGAAACGGCTGTTGAATGCATCAAGCTCGGTGCCTATGACTATCTGACAAAACCGGTGAAACTCGATGAACTGGAAATGCTTATAGATAAGGCCAATGAAAAAAATCGCCTCAGGATGGAGAACATCAACCTGAAGCTGGAAGTCAGCAAATTTGAAACGCACCGGATCATCGGGAAGAGCCTGGCAATCCAGAAGGTCCTCGATACTGTCAAGCGCTGGGGTCCCACCGATGAGCATGTTGTCATTCTCGGCGAGAGCGGCACCGGCAAAGAGTTGATTGCCCGCGCCGTTCATGACGCCAGCCGCCGCGCCAAGAAGCCCTTCGTCACGTTAAACTGCGGACGCCTCAACGTTTACACGGCCGAAAGTGAACTGTTCGGTCACATGCAGGGTGCATTTACAGGCGCCACAAAGGGAAGAGCAGGGCTCTTTGAGCTTGCCCACACCGGTACGCTCTTTATGGACGAGGTATCGGAAATGCCTTTGGACGTCCAGGTGAAGCTGTTACGGGTACTGGAAAGCGGCACTTTCCGGCGCATGGGAGGAAACCACGACATCAGCGTCGATGTCCGCATGGTTTTCGCCTCTAACAAAAACCTGCCTGATTGCGTGGACCGCGGCGAATTCAGGGAAGACCTCTTTCACCGGATCAATCTCCTCTCCATCAATATTCCCCCTTTGCGGGAACGGCCGGACGATATTCTCCCCCTAGCCTGGTATTTCATCAATGAGACCAGCGATCGTGTTCATGAAAACTGGGAAATAACTGAAGAAACCATGGTTGCCCTCTGCGCTTACAATTGGCCCGGCAACGTCCGCGAACTGCGCAACACCATACGCCGGGCCTGCATCCTGGCCACCGAGCCGATCATCACCTCGGACCTTCTGCCGTTTTCTCCGCCAAAGGTCCTTCCCACTCTCCCTGCGAACGGCTCCCATGACGCCACCCCCCTCCCCCTCTGGGTCATTGAGCGCGCACATATCGAAAAGGTCCTCGAACAAGTGGAAGGGAACAAGAGCAGGGCGGCAAAGATCCTGGAAATCGATCGCAAGACCCTTTATACGAAGCTGGAAAGGTACGGGATTAACGGATAAGAGAGCCATGGAACTGATTGATTCTTACGGACGAAAAATTAACTATCTGCGTCTTTCGGTAACCGACCGATGTAATATGCGTTGCCGTTACTGCATGCCGGTGGAAGGGATGAACAAGCTTCCCCGCGCGGATATTCTCAGCTATGATGAACTGTTTCGCATCGCCCATGCGGCTGTGGCGCTAGGCATCGAAAAAATCAGGGTGACCGGCGGAGAACCGCTCGTCAGAAAGGGAATAACCGGTTTCCTGGCGAGGCTGGCCGATATCCACGGCCTGCGACAACTGGTCCTGACAACAAATGGTCTCAACCTCGAAGAAATGGCTGAAGACCTACACTCTGCGGGTGTGCAGCGTTTGAATATCAGTCTCGATTCCCTGCAGCCGGAAGTTTTTGCCCACATCACCCGCGGCGGGGATTTATCGCGTGTTCTGGCCGGTATTGCCGCCGCCGAACGATTCGGGTTCCCTGTCAAGATCAACATGGTAGTGATGCGTGGCGTCAATGACACAGAGGTCGTTGATTTCGCTTCACTTGCCATCCATAAGCCTTTTACGGTCCGCTTTATTGAATACATGCCCGCCATCAAGGAAAGTAACTGGCACTCCCTGACGGTTCCCAGCCAGGAAATACTGGACCGCATCGGTATGAAGTATAATTGCCACCCGATTGACCGGAAAGAACTGGCCGGGCCTGCGCTGGAATACCGGATTGAAGGGGGAGCCGGAACCATAGGCGTCATCACTCCAATTTCCGGACATTTCTGCGGAGATTGCAACCGTATACGTGTAACCTCAACGGGGGTTGCCAGGGGCTGCCTCTTTTCCGCGTCTGAAACGGACCTTAAACCGTACATTAAAACACCCGACATGCACGGACTGTACGAAGCCCTGCGCACCATCGTAACGGGCAAACCCGGATCGCACCATATATCGGCCTGCCGGGCAGATCATTCCCCCTTTACCATGGCCAGCGTTGGCGGATAACGTATCGCCACCCAACCCTTGTGGCGTTTTTCCACACTGTAGCTATTTACCCCACTTGAAAAACATTGTATTAGATGATACTTATAATTATGTGCCCGTTTTCTCCACATGTTATCCTTTTTCTCCACACCGTGTGACCATATACATTACATGCGGGATTGATTGTCCAGTGGGCTATCTGTATTTTTATTAATTATGAGCCACTCACAATCACCCTTGATACTTGTGGTGCGATTCGCTGACGGGCGTCCCCTTTTTCGGCGTAACGCCGCTTACAGAATCAATCCAGGGGAGATCGGGCACTATCTCCGTAAAACCCGTCCATCCCTTGCTGTATACTATATATGAGGCAAAGCGGCATAAGGGAAGATATTGCCATTCTGTGAAAATTACATGCTCCGCCATACATATGAATATTGTATCAAATATACCCATTTAAATGTTGACAACGCTTAAAGAAAAGTCTATAGTTCACCCCATTCACTATCGTCAATTCTTAAGTTTTATTAAGAATCCCGATGGTTACATGATTGGCACCTGAGTTGCAATTAGGATTTTTAAATAAAATATTTTTAAAGTTTAATGATTCTTTAAGTTAATAAACAAACAGAAAACAGGGCTTCTTGCCTTGAGAGAGAGCATACATACAATGGCTGAAGTATTCTGGATAGACAGCAACGGCATGTCCGCGGAAAACTCTGTATCGCACAAGCTCAAACGACTCATTGCAGGATCCGGCGCCACCGATGGCCTCGACGAGGGAATGCAGGTCTCCATGAAAATCAGCACCGCGGAAGACGGTTACGAATACGGACTCCGTCCGATCTTTATAAGGACTGTCGCGGAAGAGGTGCAGAAGGTTGCGGTAAAGCCTGCCATCATTTGCGACGGCGTAAGGCTCATCGATTACTGGGGAAAGGTCAAGGGGAACGCCTCTCAGAACACCTCGAATGGCAAGGGTTATACAGCTACGACCCTCAGCGGGAACTTCGTCATTAACGGCGGATTCAGCGGCGATGAGGGTAATTCATATCCGGTCAAGGTAGCCGATTCGATGCTCGGTGGAGTCGAGGTGGGGACCGCCATCTGTCGTGCTCATGCTCTCCTGGTCATCTCCCATGTGACCCTTCATCCCCTATTCGGATTGAGCGGCGCCATCCTTAACGGTGGATTTGAATCCCTCATATGTAAGGAGCGGGTAAGAATACTCGAAGGTATCAATCCTTACATTTTCAGCGGCAGTCCCCCACCAAAAGAGCGGCTTGAAAGGTTTCAGCGGCGCGCGGTCGAGGGGCTTCTAGGGGTGCGCGATGCCCTGGAGGGAAGGGTGTTTTATATAAACTACCTCTGGGATGTCACACCTGAGCCGGAATACTACCCTTACAGCAACCTCCCCGTTACGCCGAACCTGGGTTTTTTGGCCTCCCTCGATCCGGTGGCCCTGGACGCAGCGACCTATGACGTGCTCCGTGAATTCACCCCTGGCCAGGACCCCGTGCTACACCATACGGGGGTGGATTTCTCAAGGGTGCTCAATCAGGCAGCCGACTTTGGGCTGGGGACACTCGACCATGTAGTTAAACGCTCATCATAAACGTCAAACAACCCGTGGAGGATGAATGGAAGAAAACACCAAAGAAGAATTTGAAATCACCAAAGAAGAATTTGAAGAAATGCAGAGACTGAAGCTCACAAAGCAAGGAGCTATTGCCGACGCCCTCAAGTATGTGAAGTATAAGATCGCCATCCTCTCCGGCAAGGGGGGGGTTGGAAAAACCGCCACTACGGTGAATCTTGCCGCTGCCCTCAACAAAGTGGGCTTTAAGGTCGGCGTGTTCGATGCGGACCTTCATGGTCCCAGCACCATGAAGATGCTTGGAATAAAAAAAGAAGCCAAGCTGAACGGCGCTTTCTGGCTTGACCCTGTTGACAGCGCATCCGGCATCAAGACCCTTTCCGTTGCCCATTTCTGGCCGGGCGATATGACCCCGATCATGTGGCGGGGCCAGACCAAAAGCCGGACTATCCGTCAGCTTCTCTCGGCGGGGAAATGGGGCGCGCTCGACTTTCTCCTGGTGGATCTCCCACCGGGTACAGGGGATGAACCGATAGCAATTCTGAAATCCATCCCCAACCTTGACGGAGTAATCATCGTCACCACCCCCCAGGAGGTGTCGACCATTGTCTGCTCCAAGGCGATCAACGCTTCGCTTTCTCTGGGCGCAACGGTGCTCGGGCTCATCGAAAACATGAGCGTTTATACCTGCCGCAATTGCGGAGACCAGGTGCATCTGTTCGGCGATAACAAGGGACAGGGGCTTGCCCGGATGATGGACATCCCTTTCCTCGGCTCTATTCCCCTTGACCCTGAATTTTCCCAATCGGCCGATATCGGAGTACCGGTTGTCGAGCTTAGCCCCGATAGCATCACGGCAAAGGCCTTTGTCGAGATTGCCGGTAACCTCTCCCGCCAGCTTCCGCCCAAGGAAGTGGGAGAAGCGCCGGTGGAGGAGAGCAAGCCGTGTCCCGGTTCTTCCCACGGACACAAGCACCACGATCATGATGCACATGAAGGACACGACCATCAACACCATTAACCATAGGCATTAGTTAACCCGACTGATTCAGGCAAACCATTGAGGTTTGTTCATCTGCATCAGCAAATATCAAAAAGCGAAAGGAGAAGAAAACAATGGCTGAAGTAAAAATGGGAACACAGTATGTGAGGGAGATGGTTCAAGTTTTCACGGAAATTGCTGCCGACAACAAATTCCCTGAAATCAGCGCCAAGTTGTTGGCCCTCAACCCGAAACTGGAGATCGTCTGCACCAAGATCTATTTCAAGACCCAGAAGGGGAACGAGCAGATGGAAAAAATGGCCGGTCAAATGGGCGACCTCAAGGCGAAACTGGCGGGCTGTGCCGACGCCGCAGCCGCTGGCGCCATTTTGAACCCTTTCATCACCCAGCTCGATGAACTCGCCGATTTTGTCGCCAACATGAAAGTCCGCATGACCTAAGGAGTTGCACATGGGTGTAAACGAAGCAGATCGGGAAATGATCGCAGAAATCACACAGATGGGAATCCGTGCCTCCGTTCTGCTTAAAGGTGTGATGCTCCAGAAGGTCGACCGGGAAATACTGGAATGGGGACTGGGGGAAATAAACGCCGCTGCCCTATTGGATAAGTATGCCGATAGGGTCACGGCGGACCCTGAATATGTCCAGCTTTTCAACCTTCTTGTCCTGGTCTCCAGCCTCCAGGGGCAACTCGACTTTCAGATCC
>JBGPID010000174.1:0-6512 GCA_041484725.1 Geobacteraceae bacterium
ACAGGGAGGGACCGGGCTCGGTCTGGCCATTGTCAAGCATATCATCCAGATTCATGGGGGGGATATCGCCGTCGAGAGCACCCCCGGCAAGGGATCCACCTTCACCTTCACCTTGAAAAAAGCTGATTTGTCATAACCAGGTCAGGGAAAGGCAGGCAAATGTCGATCAAACCTTACTTTTTCAGGTTCTCTACGGGGAATTCCGGAAAGGGTCCTCATACGGACCTATGCGGATCTCTGGCGTGACTACTTCAGCGCCGGCTACCACGAGGAGGATGGAAAGCGGAGCTGAGCCTGGCAAACGTCACCTTTATGGATTAAATCCCGAATCATGAGGGTTGAAGCGGGTCATCCGCAGGGAATACGCGCCTGACTTTCCTTTGCCGTCCTGGCGGGCGATCAGGGCGCCGACTTCTCCCTGGGTGATCCAGCGCCGGCACTTCTTGTTCGGGTCCTGGAAATCGATCACCCGGCAGACGATTCTCTTCCCGTTGACCGTCACCTCCTCGCTGCGCAGCCACCTGTACTTGCGGGCCACCACGCCGAGCGTCTCCAGATCGAGGACCCGCAAAACCACCTCGTCCCCTTCATGCTTCAGGCCCAGTTCGGGGCAATCCATGGTGGTTTGGTCGTACTCTTCCCTCTTCACATTCATGGTGCGCCTGGCGCCGTCCTGGTCGATGGTGAGGAGGAACCTGCCGTTGTCGAGCCGCCCCATCACTTGGCAGGTGTGGCCGTTTTCCCTGGTAGTGCGGTGGTAACCGACCGTTCCCTTCTCCTCCAGGAGTGCCTCTTCCTCTGAATCCAGGCGATAGGAATATACCAGTAAATTGACGTTGATATGGGTGTTACCTGAAAACTTCAGGCTCTTCCTTCCCCCGTCAGGGGTGAGGGTTGTGAAGGTCTGCAATTCCCCAACCCGCAGACCCCGGGAATAGACTGCGTACTCTGCTTCGGCTTTTTCGCCCGGCAGGGCAGAGAAAACATCGTTGTTCCGGAAAATCCCCAGGGAAACGAGCAGAACCACGAGGAAAAGGAGGAAACACTTCTTTCGGACAGCGGCGACACAGCGAAGATTTGCCGGACAGAGACGATGGACGAGCATGGAAGCTCTCCATTGCGGTTTTATCAATTCCAACCCCGCGTGCATCCTTTATGTATCGCCTTGCTGATCATGCCGTTGGCAGTGAAGGTGCTTTTCAGCACGGCGCCACAGGCAAAGTTGATGATTTCCATTTTGAAGATCGGCTTTTCTTCATCAACAATGTTCGAGATAGCGGCGCTGCCGCACTCCAAGCAATTTTTCCCCAGTTTTTTTAGTTTTTTCATTGATCTTCCTCCTCGGGCCTATTATGTCACTATTATTTGGTAGAGACGCCTCAATGATACAAGGCAAATATGCCGCCGATCCTCACGGTATTGCCGACTCTTCTGTTATCAGAAGTTCACAGCCTCTTTATGGCTGTGGAGGATGGTGCTGTAGATATCCTCTGCTGCGACCTGCCGTTCCTCTGTGAAGGCCCTGGCCTTCCTCCCCATCGCCCTGATCCTCTCCGGTTCCGCGAGAAAAGAGATAATGGCGTCGAGAAGGTCCTCTCTGCTCCCCGCCCGGACGACAATCCCGGTTTCACCGTCCGTCATCAGCTCCTTGGGCCCTCCTTCATCGGAAACGATGACCGGCAACCCTGAAGCCTGGGCCTCAAGCACCACATTGCCGAAGGTGTCGGTGGCGCTCGGGAAGATGAAAAGGTCGGCAGAGGCGTAACCCCTGGCAAGCTCCTCCCCGCTTAAGAAACCGGTGAAGAGAACGGGATAGCCGCTGAGCCGCTCTTCCATCTCCTTCCGGTACGGCCCGTCGCCGATGATGACCAGGCTGCAGGCAAAACCGGTATCCGCCACCTCGATGAAGGTGTCGGCCAGAAGCTCCAGGTTCTTCTCTTTTGAGACCCGTCCCACGTAAAGGAGTTTCGCCCCTTCCTTGAGGCCGTATCTTTCCCAGAAGCCGGCAACACGCAAGGCCGGGGAAAAGCGGGCAGTGTCTACCCAGCGCGGCAACGGGCGGGTCTTTTCGGCCGCCAGGCCATGCTCGATCAGCTGTGTCCGTGTGCTCGCCGAAGGGACCATGACCTCCCCCAACTGGCTGTAGAACCATATCATGTAGCTCCAGGCCGCCTTTTCGAGAAACTCGTCGTTGGTCAGGTCTCGCACGTATTGGGGAATATCGGTATGGTAGGTGCCGGCGCTCGGCAGATCCAACAGTTTGGCGATGAGAAGGCCAAGGAGGCCGACTGTGCCGGGGGTGCTGGCGTGGACATGGGTAAATCCCTCCTGCTCCATGTAGTTGATCACCTCAAGGAGCGGCGGGAAGTGAAGCTTAAGCTCCGGATACTCGGGAAGGGAAAAATCGCCGATCGCGCGAAAGTTCATGACCCCGTTGCGAAAGCCGGTCTCTGCGGGGGTTGAGGTGATGACAGTCAGCTGCACCCCCCTGACGCTCGCCGTCTCGATCAGCCGGCGGATGGTTATGGCGACCCCGTTGATCTCATCAAGGGTATCGGTGAAGAGGGCGATCTTTTCCTGCTCCGGAGCCGCGGTGTGCGGAGAAAAGCGGCTGCGCAGCTCTGCCAGGAGTTCCTTGCTTCTGTGCTGGTGATGGAAGGCGAGGTAATAGGGGGAGACGAGGAGATGAACGAAACCGATGGTGCTCAAGGAGTTGATCAGTCCGAACAGACCCCGGTCATAGGAGAGCCGGGTCAGCCGCTCGGTATAGATGTATATTATCCGGTTCGCCAGGTAGCTGGTTACCTTGAAGACCTTCCGGTTTCTGCTCTCCGCGTCTATGCTGGCGAGGAAGCCGGTATCGCTTAAAAGCCTTCGGGCCTCCCGGTCGAGGATCTCCTCGAAGCTCCACCCCTCGTATCCGTCATACATCTCGGGGAGGTTCTTCCTTACGAAGAGCTTGATCCGCTCCAGGAGGGAGGAGCGTGATGGAGCGACATCGAAGAACCGGTCGATGAGCGCTCTTACGAAAGGGGCCGAGTTGCCGATCCGGCTCTTGAACCGCTCCCGGTAGAAGCTGTAGCCTATGCCGTAGATGCTGTGGGCGAGGGTAAGCGGGCCGCCGTCTTCGCCATCGGCCTGCGACTTTCCCGCGCGGATGCCGCCGATGAACGCCCCCAGTGTCTCCCCGCCGGGGACGGTGGTATGGGCACTGCTTATGAAGAGGCCGCTGTGGTCGTCCGACCCCCCCACCATCGCTTTCCGCCAGGGGGTGTCGCCATATGGGGCAATATTGTGCCTGTTTGCGAGCAACTCCATCCGTTCGGGGGTAAGCGCGTCAAGGATATCCTTAACGCAGCGGTTGAAGCGTTCCGCGCGGGCGCCGTTTTTCACCTCGAAGACATCGAAGAGGAGAAGCATCTTTTCGATATGGTCGGCGGAGAGTTTTTCGTTCTGGGCGTAAAGGGGGTGGGCCAGGAAATGCACGATCCCGTGGCGGCGCAGGTAAGCGATCATCTCATAGAGGTTTTTCCTGAGCACCATCAGCTCCCGGAATCGCTCCTCGGTGATATGGAGAACGACCACATGGACCTTGCAGTTGTCCTCGGGGAAGTAACAGGTCAGTTCGACGCTGACGAAGGTTCCCGGCAGGTGGGCTATCTCCAGGGCGCCGCTGATGGTGTTGTGGTCGCTGATGGTGACATAGTCCATCCCCATCTTGCGGGCAGTGTCGTAGATAAAGCGGGGAGAGGTGTAACTCTCCGGGCAGTTGAACTTGCGCAGCGCCCAGTAGGTCGGCTTGTTGGAGTGGCAGGAATGGACATGGAGATCGGCTTTGAATATTTTTCCCATGATACGGTTTATATCAAAGCAACATTACAACAGGGTTATGACCATGTTATTATTTCGTAAAATTTATCCCTTCAGAAGAGGAGGCTTGAGAGTCCGACCGTGCGCTGGAAATCCCAGATGTTCATGAAAAACGGATCGAAGCGTTCCCGCCGCACCTGCTCCTCCTCGCGTTGCCAGAAGACAAGGTTGCTGACCGGATATAGGTAGCCGAACGGATAGGCGGTGAGGCTTCGCCTTTTGCGGGCTATCAGAGTGGCCGGGTAGCGATAGAGCGCTTCCTGGCGGCGGACCAGCCCCAATGCCCGGCCGCGGATTGCCGCGGCAGCAGCGAGAAGCTCTTCGGCGTTGCCTATGGCGGCAGGCGGCTCGGCCCGCTTCGCCATGAGCGCCCTTAAAGTCAGGGACCGGTGGCGGGCGCGCAGGGCGGTGACCTCCAGACTTCGCGAAAGCTCAGCGGAGAGTAACCGCAGCTCTGCAGTTTCTCCCTTTCCCGCCGTGGCCGGATGCGAGGTTGCCGCCTCCATTTCCCCGACAATCCGCTCCATTTTGGCCGCGTAGGCATCGAGCGCCGCCACCGGCCCATGCAGAATGTGCTCCACGGTGGCCGTGGGCGCCTTGTGGAGAAGGTAAGATGAAGTAAAGTCCGGTTCGGGCTGAAACGGCCGGCGGACCGGCCAGGAAAATTCGGAAAAAGGGGTAAGGGCGGACATCAGGCGGAGGAGCTCTTTCTCCTTCAGGTAATGGTTCTGCAGGGAGAGCGCCTCCCCCCATAAGCGGTCCATGCGCAGGTCTGGGAATAGATCGTGGAGGGAGGCGAGCGGTCCGCTCGGGACAGTTTTGCCGTTGTTACGGTAACGCCACGACCAGCGGGCAATGCTCCAGTCAATCAGCCAGTATCCCCATTCCCAGCCGGAACTGAAGGTAAGGTGGTTGACCACCCCTATCCGCTCCATGCTCTCCATGTCGCGCCACCTGGCGTCGAGATAGGTGAGGAGGAAAAGCGGGACCGAATTGTCGAAGGCGACCCAGTAGGCAGACTCGGGCCAGTACCAGACCTCACGGCGGCTTCTCTCCCTCTTTCCCCTTTCCAGTATGAAGCATTGGTTGAGATTGCCGTACACCGGCGCCTTCGGTTCGCTCACGGAGTAGCACATGACGCTGTGCAGGAGCATGCCGGCCTTCGTCGTATAAGTGCTCTCTTTCTCTATCAATTCACCAATCGGCAGCAGACCGGCATTGCCCGGTTTTCGTTCCCCTCTCTCCCTTATGACATGGGTCGCGACAAAAGGTTTGGCGCGGTAATGTCCCACCACCTCACTGAGCATATAATCCATGATTTGCGGGAGGGATCGGGCCAGATTGGGGAGGTATTCCCCCATGGTCGGCTCGACGGTAACGAAGTCCCATTTCGCCCGGAAGAGCCAGCAGAGGGTCCGGTCGATCTGGCCACGGTAAGAAGGATAAGGACGCAACAGCTTTATTGACTGGAATGCCTGCTGCTGGAGCATGGCCAGGGAAATCTCGACGCCTGCCATAACCCCCCTTTGGTGGGCATACGTCACGATTGCCTGAGCATGGGCTATCCACTTTTCCCGGTCCACCCCCCTCAAGAGGAAAAACTGCATGACGTTCTGCTGATTGCGGGCCAGCCAGTCCACATATTCCTTGACCTCGGCCAAAGAGCCCGGATAGCCGGGGTCATTGAGTTGTTCAGCGAGTTCGATGGGATGGAGGGTATGGAGATGGAAACCCTTTTTATCGAAGCGTGGTGTAGCCGTAAAAAGGAAATGCGCCGGGAGGGGCCACTTCTCATGGCGAGGGATGAGGGTCCGTTTCGGGTGATAGAACCTGAACCCGAGCTTCTCCTGGAGAAGTCCGTAGAGCGCGAAACTCACCCCTTGGAGGGAGCGGGTCCGCAGCGTCACGATTATATGTCCGTTCTTCCGGAGAGAACGCCATTCGTAGTCGTGGTCAGGATAGGCTAGATAGCCGGGGGTTTGTCCCCGGGCAAAGCGGGGGAGTTGTTTGATACTGGGGATGACCCGCGGCAGGACGATCAAAACTAAAGCGGAGCGGTTGTTCAGGGAAATGCGCGCATCGGGAAAACCCTGCCGCAAAAGTCTGATGCTGTCATCGATAGCGGTTTTCGTTATGGGTGCCACCAGCAGCTCTGTTGGGGCGATGATGCTGATGACGGGACACGCTTCGCATGCACCGGCGCCGTGACCGGTCTGCATGCAGAAACAGGCGAACGCCATGCAGAGAGCCGCGCGAATTACCCCCATGCTCCCGTCTTGCCGGCTGATTACGGGAAACCGCCGGCTGGTGACTTCCCAAGACGCAAGAAGGTGAAGAAACTTCCTGTCGGGATGTCCGCCAAAAATTAACAGGGCCTCTCTTCCATTAAAGGAGGATCAGTGATCGATTGCAGGGTAAAGCAGACGGCGCAGACCACCTCCATCTTTTCTATCCGTGTCCAGAGGGTAAGATTGCGCGAATCGCACCAGTCGCAATACCAGATATAGTAATCGCCACTCGGCATAATTTTCATTGTATACCTCATTTAAGCCAGATTTAGCTTGATGATTGTACAATACCTGGGAAATCATACAGTTCTGTGACAACAATTTGATAATTATGCAAATTTTTCAGTGGAGCGC
>JBGPID010000175.1:0-6474 GCA_041484725.1 Geobacteraceae bacterium
CCGCGGAAGGGATCTTCAGCACATTATCCTTGCGTGCCGTCTCGATGGAGACATTTGCCGTCATTCCCGGCTTCAGATTCAGGTCCTTGTTGTCAACGCCGACAACCACGACATAGGTGACCACATTCTGGGTGATGACCGGCGAATTCCTGATCTGGATCACCTTCCCCTGGAAGCGCCTCTCCGGGTAGGAATCAACGGTAAAGGTGGCCGGCTGCCCCTCCCTGATCCTGCTGATGTCGGCCTCGTCCACGCTCGTGTCGATCTCCATCTTGGTCAGGTCCTGGGCAATAGTGAAGAGTGTCGGGGTCTGGAAGGAAGCGGCAACGGTCTGCCCCACGTCCACGTTGCGCGACACCACGGTACCATCAACCGGCGATTTTATGGTGGAGTATTTCAGGTTGGTCTGCGCCTGGCTGTAAGCGCCGCGGGTCTGCGCCAGGCTCCCCTTGGCCGCTTTGACGCCGGCCACGGCCTCCTCATTTTTGGTATCGGCGGCATCGAAATCGCTCTGAGCAATGATGCCGTCCTTCACGA
This sequence comes from Geobacteraceae bacterium, assembly GCA_041484725.1. Lineage (GTDB taxonomy): Bacteria > Desulfobacterota > Desulfuromonadia > Geobacterales > Geobacteraceae > JBGQDJ01. The sequence continues at coordinate 538 of JBGPID010000175.1, forward strand.
GCTGGCGGTTCCGCTCCAGGGTCCTTTTGGCGTCGATCAGGTCGGCCTTCGCCTTTTGCAAGCCGGCCTGGGCGTTGAGATAGTTCCCGCGACTCTGTTCCACCTGGGCATTGAAGAGGGCGGGGTCGATCTGGGCGATGGTCTGTCCCCGCTTCACCGGGGAATTGAAATCGACTAAGAGCTTCTGGATGGTGCCGGAGACCTGGGTGCCGACCTGCACCGTGACCACCGCGGCAAGGTTGCCGGTGGCGGAGACGGTCGATACTATATCCCCCCGCTCGACTCTGGCGGTCTTGAAAAGCGCTTCGGCCGGTTGTTTGCTGTAATAGTAAATCCCCAAGGCCAGGGCAACAACGACGGCAAGAGCAGATATAATGATTTTTTTCATGAATTACCTCGGCCTGGGATCCACTGGGGAATATCGGCCTGTAATCGTTTCAAGATAATCCCGAATCGGGCGGAGATCGATAGTGGTGGGCAAACGCAGCAGTGGAAAATGATCATTTTAACTGAACAGTTGTTCACCTGAACGATTGTTCAACAATAGGGTCTGTTTGTCAAGGAGATTTTAGCCGTGCGGCAGATAACGTGATAAACGAAAAAGCCCCCTGCGTCTAATCCGCAGGGGGCCTCTTCGTTTCGCCCGCCGCGTTTAACCGGCGGGCTGTCTAGGGCAACCCTCTTTGCAGCGGGTTACCGGGCGAAGCTTATAGAGTTTTGTCCACATGAATTCAAATATCTCCTTTCGCAGGTAGATTCCCTCGCGCTGATCTCCTTGAGGTTAATTATATGATAATCCCTCAAAGGTAAGAAGTCAACCGGCGGAAAGAAATATTTATAACTGCTCAGGCGGTAAGGGTGAAGAGTGACCCGGCCGCCGCAGCCTGGGCTGCTTTGGCGGAGGAGGCGGGCTGCTTTCCGGCCGACGTAGCCAAGGCTACTTTGGCGGAGTATGCTGGCGGAGGAGGCAGGGTGAAGGGTGAAAGTTACACGAATCTTTTGATGTACTTGAGAAGAGATCCCTCTCTAACACCGAGGGCTCCGTCCGGGCAGAGTTCCCGGCAGCAGAAACAGCGGATGCAGCGGTGGTAGTCGAACGTGAGTCTTCCGTCTTTGATCGCAATGGCATTGGGCGGGCAGGCCTCCACACATACCTCGCACAACTTACACTTTTCGGGAATTGCGCAGGGGCGCGAGGTGAGGTAGTGGCGCAGCCGGTTCTTGAGAAAGGAGGGGAGGCCGAACTGGACGTCGGAGATGTGCGGAAGCCGGAAATCCTTGACCCGCGCCTCGTCCAGCGGGATGCCTACAGTTTTGATCTGGGCACGGTCTGCTCCATCCAGGTGGAGCTTAGCCGCCATCCGCTCGATATGGAGATGCTTTTTCGGAATGCCGGCGCATTCCGCGACAATTACGTCCACGGCCACCGGATTTACTCCGGCCAGAAGCAGCCCCACCTGGCGCGGATCGCCGCTCCCCGGCCCGTTTCCCTCCATGGCCGTGATGGCGTCGACTATATTCAGATCCGGTTCGCGCAGTAAGTATATCTCCAGGAGCATCCTCGCGAACATCTCCCGGTCTGCCCCGGCCTTCAGGTGCCAGGCCGCCTTGCCGGTCCCCACCACTGCGCCGAACAGGTTCTTCACCGCGCAGGTCATAGTCATCATTTCATGGGTCTTCAGCTTGGCGAGGTTGATGAGCCTGTCCGCCTCCATATAAGGGCGTGCAATCTCGAAGCGCTTGAACAAACCGGTGCCTGCAACCTCCATTGACTCGGCGAACTCTACCGGCTCAGCGCCGGTCTCCTCAATCACCCGCAATATCCCGGACTTCTCCGCCACACGGCGAAAACCGCCGATTCCCGGCGAATCCCCCACCAGTGGAATCCCGCCTATCTCCTTCACCAGCTCGATAACCCCCCGCAGTACCTCCGGGTGGGTGGTGACCGCCTTTTCAGGTGCCTTTGCCGACAGCATGTTTGGCTTGAGTAGAACCCGCTCGCCGGGACGGACGAATGCCGGCATGCCGCCGAGAGGCTCCAGGAGGCGTATGAGGCCTTCTTTCACGGACGTGCGGTCGTAGCTTTCGACCTTTTGCAGGCTGACAGTGTGCATAGGGTAATTGTGGAAGAAATTGGCGGGGATGTCAAAAGGTTTCAGAGATGCAATCCTCTTGACACTGTCCGGCTTGCGGTGTATTTAGTACAAAACGTTCAATGCCTATGCATGGAGATTATATGGACGCCGAAGAAATCAAAAAGATCGATGAGATGTTCAAACGGCATGTGGACGTGGCGACTGAAAACTTCAAGCATCACGTAGGCGCCATGTACGAGGGTTTTCAGCACAAGCTCGATATTATCGTTGAAGGTCACCAGATGCTCACGGAAAAGATAGATCGGATGGAAGTCAGGCTGGAGCGTGTAGAGGATAAAGTCGACGCGGTTTCCACCGATCTTGCCGCCCACAAGTTGGACACCGAAGCGCATGGGACTGTTTACAGGGTGAAGGAGAGCGGGGAATAGAATAGATCTGATGGGTATTTATGCTCGGATCATGCAACAATTATCAGGAGAGAACGGACGGTTTCAGTCGGTGAGACTGGTCCTGAAGTCTGCAAAAGCCGCTCGATTCAGCTATAGGTTGATGGAGCGGCTTTTTTCATAAGCGGGGGTTCTCGGATAGCGTGCATTTCCGAATCAGGATTCTGAATATAAGAGTTGGACGGCAACAATTTGGCATATGGTATGGAGGGCGTGAGTGAAAACGCGGTTAAAGCTGAAACCGGGGCAGAAAGGGACCATGAAGCTGCTGGCGGAATACGGTGATCTCCTCGTCTGCGTACGTTACCGTTATGACGAAGAGCACCGGAAACGCTTCAAAACGGTCGAGATCATCGTTGACGAAAAGGAGTGGACCCCTCCTCCGCCGCGCTTTGCCGATAATGCGCGTGTTCCGGTGCGAATTGCCTTTCCGGTGGAGGAACTGAAAGTAAAGGCCAAGGCAGCGGGGGGAAGATGGGACCCCAAAGCGAAGTTGTGGTTCGTTCCGTTCGGTAAGATTAAAGGGGGGATTCTTGAGAGACATATAGTATTGGATGTCCCTCCAAAATCGGCTGAAAAAGGAAAAGCATCTAATATTAAAGACATGCCAGGCATATAATACTAGATACAAGAATATACTATTAGAAACTAGCTTATATTAATATATGCCAGACGCACGCAGCTAATAGGGTTTTTAGGTGGCGGCATTGCAAGCTTGATAATTCTAGGCCTGATGGTTTCTGTCCTGGAAATCAAATTTCAAAATTTATTGCCCGCTGCTTTACTCGGAGCATCAATCGGAGGGCTGACTGGATTTTTCTTCCCGAGGTTAGGTGAAAAATTCATTGAATTCATCGGATAAAACCCCAGATTCCCACTTGACACAGATACGCCAATGACGTATATCTAATTTATGGTCATCATCGAAACTCCCATATTCACCAAGCAGCTTCTCTCTACTCTTTCGGACGATGAATACCGTCTGTTCCAGAATATGTTGATGGAACGGCCAGACGCTGGCAAGGTCATTCCCGGCAGCGCAGGGCTCCGCAAATTGCGATGGGCAGCGGAAGGGCGCGGCAAACGCGGTGGTCTGAGGGTGATCTATTACTGGTTTACTGCACGGGGTTCTATTCTGCTCCTATTCATCTATCCAAAGAACGTGCAGGACAATTTAACGCCCGACCAACTTAAACAACTCAAGAAGATCGTTGAGGAGGAGTACCATGAAAGATGAAATCTTTAAAGAACTGCTGGAAAGCGTGAAGCAGGGAGCGGCAATCATGAAAGGCACAATGCAGCCATCCCGTTCGTTTGAATTTCCCGAGACCGAGGTTCGCGCTCTACGTGAGCAGTTCGGTCTCTCACAGGATAAGTTTGCACACCTTGTGGGTATCAGCGTGGGGACGTTGCGTAACTGGGAACAGGGCCGTCGTAAACCGGAAGGCCCTGCACGGGTGCTTTTGCGGGTTGCTTCCCGTCATCCCGAGGTGCTGCTTGATATTGCAGGAGAGCAGGCCTCTAAGGCAAAACGCCCAACCAGTCGCCCAACTCGGACCGCCAAAAAGCAGGCGGCCGGTTAGCTCTAAACCGTTGGTTGGATTCTTGGGGTCGGACCAAGCTAACCTACTATAATAATGAAACAAAAGGGTCACAATAGATCCCAATTTCAGTCTTAGAGACACGTTTTCTCAGGCAAAAAAGGGCCGATAACAACAAGGCGCGGGTGTCAGATCTTGAAATAAAAGCAAATTGATATTCATGATTCCAAGAACCTTTAGGCATGAGAAACTGATATTTAAAGCCCTGACACCTATGCTTGTACTTGATCAGATAAAGTCCTGCATGACCCTGTTCAGCTCCTGTTCCAGGAGGTCAGGGTCGCCCGCGTACTGATCGACAATGCTCTTCAGCCAGAGAAAGGTTTCCCTCTCCGCAAGGTCATCCAGCTTGCGATATATCCCCTTTCTCCTTCCTACCCGGAAAATGAGCCTCTCTTCCGGCGACATGGCAAGGAAGCGGCCTATGGTCGCCAGGAGCCTTGATTTGTCCCCGGGGAGTTTCCCTGTCACTTCCTCCAGGAGATTCAGGACATGGTCACTCATGATGGTCGTCTCGATGCCGTCCAGGTGTTCGATAAAAATGCCGATTTCCCTGACAATCTCCTCCTCGGCAAGGGGGTGGAAGGCGCCGCTCTGCATCATCGTATAGAGGGAGGACCCGGCAACCACCTGCAGCGTACGTAACCTCACATGGTCCGGGTTTATCAGGTTGATGACCCTGGCCGTTTCTTCGGCATGCTCCCTGGACCATCGGGTGCCGCCGAGGCCTGGCATCACGTACACGCAGAGGGAGAAACCGGCTTCCTTGAGCCTCCTTCCCCCCTCCACATGGTCCGCTGAGGTCGCCCCCTTGTTCATGAACCGCAACAGTGGATCATAGCCGCTTTCAACTCCCATATGGATACGCGTCAGGCCCGCGTCATGGAGCCTCCTCAGCTCTTCAACGGATTTGCCCGCAGCGGTCCTGGAGCGGCAGTACGAGGTTATTCTCTGCACGGACGGGAAAGTCTCCCTGATGGAGGAGATTACCTGGACGAGGTCATCGGTCTTCATGATGAGTGAATTGGCGTCCTGAAGAAAGACGGATGCTCCTCCATAATGGAGCCAGGCGGCAACCGTCTGGATGCTCTCCGCGCTGAACTCGCCCTGGGCGAGGAGGCGCTCGACCGTTTGGGTAACCCTGCCGCCGCTCCCCTCCTGGCGGGAAAGGTCGCATATCTGATCGGCGATATCTTTTGCTTTTCTGATGTCGTCCCTTATTTCCCCGACGTTTCTCAATTCGAATCTGCAACCCTGGTAGGTATGGCAGAACGCGCACCGGTTCCAGGGACAGTTTCTCGTTGCCCGGATCAGGAGGCTTTGCGCTTCGCTTGGTGGTCTTATGGGACCTTTTTCCATGGACTGTTTCATTGATATGGCCGCCGGTCAAGGGGAACCGGATTACATCCTCGTTAATCAGGTCCGGTTCCGCACACTTTTTTGGTTTCCAGATAATCGTTGTAGATTTCGTACTGTTCGAATTTATACAGAACGAAAATAACCTTTTTCAGCGACTCGTTTGTCTTCAGAAAGGCGCAGACCGTATCGACGGCTATCCGGCAGGCCTTTTCCGCGGGATAGCTGTAGCTGCCGCAGCTGATGGCCGGGAAGGCGATGCTGGCAAGGCCGTGCTCGACCGCCAGCTTCAGGCTATTCAGGTAACAGGAGGCGAGGAGCCGTGGCGCATTAGCGCCATCGAGCCGGTAGACCGGCCCCACGGTGTGGATCACATGGCGGGCGGGAAGATTATACCCCCTGGTGATTCTCGCCTCGCCCGTCGGGCAGCGGCCGATC
>JBGPID010000176.1:0-6428 GCA_041484725.1 Geobacteraceae bacterium
GGTGATAGTGGGGATTGCGGAAATTCGTCGTGTCCGTTATCATAATGGCCCTGTAGCCGCTGTCCCAAAAGGATGCATGGTCCGAACGCCTGCTGTCCGGAAGCAGTTCCCCGTTGCCGGGGACGGTGATTGACAGGTAAGGAAGGGGGAGGCGTTGCCGGTCAATAGTCTGGCTAAAGCCCTGTGCAAGCTCCAGCGAATCTTCATTCCCCACCACCGCAATGAAGTTGCCGACCTCGGGAACCTTGAACGGAATGCCTGCGGGGGCTGTCTGCACGACGCAGTCACCGGCATAGGCGACCGATTCAAGAACCACCACCCCCTCGATCGCCCACTGATTTTCCCTGGCGTACATTGCCAATGACTGGCTTCCCCGTCTCCCCAAATCCTGAATCTCGCCTTCTCTTTCATTTTCTTCCAGGCTTACGGCGATGAACTGAATGCTCCGTTCGAATTGAAAAGGCTTGAGGATCATCGCCACTTCCAGCAGCAGGGCTATGCCACTGGCATTGTCATCCGCGCCCGGCGAAGCGGATACCGTATCATAATGGGCGAGGAGAATCACCCGTTGTTCAGGGAAGCGGGTTCCGCGGCAAGTGGCTATAATATTCCTGTAGTCGTGGTCATCTTCGTTGAAGCGGTGCTCAGCCACTTCATAGCCCAGCGACTGCATGGAGATCCGGATGTAGTCGGCGGCCTCTTCCAGGGCTACAGGCGCCGTCAGCGGATGGCGGGTCCCTTCGAGGGTTTTGATGTGGCTGCGAATGCGATCGATGGAAACCGTTTTCAGGGCTTGCCGGAGAATGTCCACACCAGCGTTCTCCTGTTCGGCGCCGGCTGCGCGAGTCATGTGACTAATTAGCTATATATTTTTATAATATTCGTTTCAAAATTACAACAAATTGTTGGGAATGTCCCTCCTGGCAATCGGCTAAGTCTGCACCAATTAAATAAGAGGGGACAAATTGAAAATTTGCCCCCCCCCTTTTATTTCCGCAGCGGCTGGTCTTCCATAGCCGTTGTTACCGCTTCAGGTTGTAGAATACCTCTTTCCCCCGGAAAATGGCGGTAATGTCCAGTTCGTCCTCGATGCGCAGCAACTGGTTGTATTTGCAGATCCGGTCGGTGCGGCAGAGCGATCCGGTCTTGATCTGCCCCGCGTTGACAGCCACCGCCAGGTCAGCCAGGGTGGTGTCCTCGGTCTCGCCGGAGCGGTGGGAGATAACGGTGGTGTAGCCGGCCCGCTTGGCCATCTCGATGGCGTCGAGGGTCTCGGTCAGGGTGCCGATCTGGTTCAGCTTGATCAGGACGGAGTTGGCGATACCCTGCGCGATCCCCTCCTTGATGATCCGCGGGTTGGTGACAAAGATGTCATCGCCGACGATCTGGATCCGTTTCCCCAGGCGGTCGGTCATCTTCTTCCACCCCTCCCAGTCGTTCTCCGCCATGCCGTCCTCGATGGAGATGATCGGGTAGTTGTTGACCAGGTTTTCGTAGAAGTCGATAAGCTGGTCGGCGCTTTTCTCCGGTTGCGCCTCGTTCTCCAGGATATACATGCCATCCCTGTACAGCTCCGAGGAGGCGACATCAAGGGCGAGCAGCACGTCCGCGCCCGGCCTGTAGCCGGCCTTCTCGATCGCCTCCATGATCACCTCCAGTGCCTCTTCATTGGATTTGAGATTCGGCGCGAATCCTCCTTCGTCACCCACCGCAGTGTTATACCCCTTCCCCTTGAGCACCCCCTTCAGGGCGTGAAAGACCTCCGCCCCCATGCGCAGGGCTTCGGCGAAGTTTTTCGCCCCTGCCGGCATGATCATGAATTCCTGGATATCCACGTTGTTGTCCGCGTGGGCGCCGCCGTTCAGGATATTCATCATGGGCACGGGAAGTTCCTTGGCGTTGGCACCGCCGATGTACTGGTAGAGCGGCAGCCCCGCCTCATCGGCCGCGGCCTTGGCCGTCGCCAGGGAAACGCCGAGAATGGCATTGGCGCCCAGGTTGCTTTTGTATTCGGTGCCGTCCAGCTCGCACATCTTCCTGTCGATGCCGATCTGGTCGCTCGCCTCCATGCCGATCACCTGGTCGGCGATCTGCTCGTTGACATTGGCGACGGCCTTCAGGACCCCTTTGCCGAGATAACGCGCATTGTCGCCGTCCCTGAGTTCCAGCGCTTCCCTCTCACCTGTCGAGGCGCCGGAGGGGACCGCGGCCCTCCCCATGGCGCCGGACTCCAGGAAAACCTCGACTTCCAGGGTGGGGTTCCCGCGTGAATCAAGGATTTCCCTTGCGTATACCTCTGTAATCTGACTCATTGCTCCTCCCTTGTTTACATGCTGCGCTAAATCGTTTCATCCGGCAAACCAGTTAAAACATATCATATTTTGACTAAAATGGAAGAAATTATTATATAACTAAATATCTGCAAATCTCTAGATATAATCCCCCTCCCCCTCGCCTCCTTCTGCAATAGGAGGGGTAATGAGTTTTACAAGAGCATCTGATGATGGAAATAGCGCGAGATGGTTTAAGTTGACACTATTTTGCGATAGAGCTATATTAAATTCTTGTTTTTATATCGTTTTATATAAAGTTAAAATACAGACAAAACATGCCCACAGACAGCGGCGCTACTGAAAAGAATTTTATTACCCCCCTGGCAAAAGCCGGTAAACGATTCCTGGATACCCTTGAGGAGAGGTTTTCCGGCGGCAGGAAGGAAAAACTGAATCGCTTTTTCCTCTTGCTGCTGACCATTCTCCTGTTGACGCTCCTTATCCTCCCCAGCCATCATTTCATGGCCGTCAGCTACAAGGCTGGAGAAATCGCCACCTCCGATATCCGGGCTACCCAGGATTATCTGCTGGAAGACCGCCCGCTTACCGAGAAAAAACGTTCCGAAGCCGAGCTTGCCGCCCCATATCTCTATACCTTCAATGCAAACGCCGCGCTGGAAGTTATGTCGCGTTTTGAAAAGGCCCTTGCCCTGACCAGGGAGACGGATCTCCCCGATCAGTCAGGCGACCGGCAGACCCTGCAGGATGCCCTTTCAAAGATCCTTGGCGTTGAGGTGACAGGCGTTGATTTGAAGGCCTTACTCGGGATAAGATCCGACCGGGCGCTTCTGGCCGAGTTACGGCGCGTGACCAACCGTCTTTTCGGCCAGAAGATCGTCGCGGATAAAAAGGCCTTTGCCGTTGACCGGCTGCACGGCATACTACTCATTGATTCCGAAACAAAGCGGGTGGTTGCAGCGGGAGATTTCACCGGATTTGTCGATCTGGCGGAAGCCAGGAGCCAACTGGCCGGCATGAAGTTCCCCGGGGGGGGTAACTCCCGCGACTTGCAGGTAATTAATGAGCTCCTCTCCAGGGCCATCCGGCCGAATCTGCTATATGACCGTGAAGCGACCGACGCGAAGAAGCGCGAAACCAGGGATGCCGTTCACCCCGTCTTCTACCAGGTAAAACGGGGTGAGATGGTGGTTCGCGTGGGAGAGCGGATCTCCGCGGAACAGGCCCTTAAACTGGAGAGTATCTTCGCCGCGCGCAGCGGCACTAACCGCCTGTTCATGGGAATAGGGATTCTGGGGATCACCCTGGTCCTTTTCTATTTCCCCTACCGGTTTGCCCGGAAGAACATCCGCAAGTTCAATCCATCCAACAAGGACCTGGTCTTCCTGGCCCTTTTGACCCTGGCCAGCTTTCTCGTTCTGAAAATTGCCCTTTCCATCTCCACGGCCCTGGGGAGCCCTTTCCCCTCGATCGATACCGCCAACTACTTTTACCTCTTTCCATTTGCCGCGGCCGCCATGCTGGTCAGGATCATCATCAATTCCGAGGTGGCCCTGGTCTATTGCGCCATCTGTGCGCCTCTGCTCGGGATCATGTTCAACAACAGCCTGCCGGTTGTCATCTATGCCCTCCTGGGAGGAGTTGTCGGCGCCCATGGAGTCCGTCAATGCAAGGACCGTACTACCATCCTGACGGCGGGGATGAAGGTGAGCGTGGTCAACTTCGCCATGGCCCTCTCCTTCCAGATATTCAGCGACAGCCTCGTTACCATGCAGACCCTTTATTGCCTCATTTTTGCCGTGGCCGGGGGGATTGTCAATGCTTTCCTGGTGACCGGCACTATCCCCCTGATCGAGAACCTGTTCTACTATACCACCGATATCAGGCTCCTGGAGCAGGCCAATTTCGATTCTCCCATCCTGCGGGAACTGATGGTCAGGGCTCCCGGCACATATCACCACAGCGTGCTGGTCGGCAATCTGGTGGAAGCCGCCGCCGAATCCATCAATGCCAACCCCCTGCTGGCCCGGGTGGCTGCCTACTACCACGATATCGGCAAGACCTCGAAGCCCTTTTATTTTATCGAAAATGTCGGACAAATGGACAACCGGCACGACCGGCTGGCGCCGAGCATGAGCGCACTTATCCTTATCTCCCACGTGAAAGAGGGGGTGGAACTGGCAAAGGAGCACCGTCTCGGCCAGCCCATCATCGATATAATCCGCCAGTCCCACGGCACCGGACTCATCACCTATTTCTACCAGAAGGCTAAAAATCTTGCCGGGCATGAGGGGAAGGGGGTCGATGAACGGGAATTCCGCTATCCGGGGCCAAAGCCGCAGACCCGCGAGGCGGGACTGGTCCTTCTCGCCGATCATGTGGAAGCGGCCTCGCGGACCCTGGCCGATCCGACCCCGGCGCGTATCCAGGGGATGGTGCAGAAGATTATCAACAACATCTTCATTGACGGTCAATTGGATGAGTGCGAGCTGACACTCAAGAATCTCCATGAGATCGCCAAGAGTTTCAACCGGATACTGGCCGGCATCTACCATCAGCGGATAGAATACCCGGAGCCGGCCTTCAAGGAAAAAGAAAAAGTGAACGGAGGGAAAAGGGGCGTTGAAGGTAGCGATAACGAACCGGCAAAAACACCAACAGATCGACCGGAAGCGGTTAAGAAAAACGGCGGAGAAGATCTTAAGCGCCTTGGGATATCCCGATAGCGAATTGTCGCTCGCCATCGTCGGCGACCGCAGCATCCACCGCCTCAACCGGCTCTATCTGGGGCGCGACAACTCCACTAACGTCATCTCCTTTGCCATGCAGGAGGGACTCTTCGCGGGGGTGAACCCCCAGATTCTGGGGGATGTGGTTATTTCGGCCGTAACCTGCGCCCGGGAAGCGGAAGAGGGGAGAATATCCTTTGTCTCCCGGCTCCATTTTCTGCTTCTGCACGGCATCCTCCACCTTGCCGGGTATGACCATGAACGGAGCGGAGAGGCCGAGGCGCGGCGGATGGAGGAGAAGGAGCGGGAGATTGTTTCCCTTCTGGAAAAGGAAGGGCTTATATAAGGGGCAAACCTCGTGTTTGTCCATGTTCAGGGCGCTCACGCTTGTGCGCCGACCCGCTATAGCGCGGGCACAAGAGTCGCCCGACAGGATCGTAATTGAAACCGACACGCTTCATAGATTCGGCCAACTGCGCCATTGACGGGATCATCTATACCGCCAGGACACAGAAACACATGCGCTGGCATTTTGTCGCCGCCCTGGCGCTGCTCCTGGCCGTGTTGTTTCTCAGGGTCTCTCCCCTGGAATTCACCATGTTGACGATTTCCGTCTGTTTCGTGCTCCTTGCCGAATTGCTGAACACCGCCGTCGAAGCGGTCGTGGATATGGTCAGTCCCGGTTTCCACCCGCTCGCCAAGACCGCCAAGGATGTCGCGGCCGGCGGGGTGCTGGTGGCGGCCATAGGCGCGGCGGTCATGGGCTACCTGATCCTTTCCCGATACATTTTCCCCACGTATAAGGAGACACTCCGCATGATGGGTACCCCGACAGAGATGGGGACACTGGTCGCGCTTTTGATGGTGGTCATTACCGTGATTTTCCTTAAGGCGCTTTCCGGCAAGGGGACAGCGTTGGAAGGAGGGGTGCCGAGCGGCCATGCCGCGGTGGCATTTGCCATTGCCACTATCGTTACGCTCAGCACCCAGGACCCGATCGCTTCGCTGCTCACTATCGCCCTGGCGGTAATGGTCAGTCATTCCCGCCTCCTGCTCAAGATCCACACCGCGCGCGAAGTGGTGCTCGGCGCCGTTACGGGGACGGCGCTAACGCTTGCGGTGCTGCTTTTGTTCAAGATGGTCGGCTGATAGAGAATTGCTGGGACGGATGACATGCGTCCCCGGACAGAAGACGTTAATATTCCTATGCGGTTGTAATGCAGGGCGAACGCGGTTCGCCCCTACAAAAGCGATTAATGGAGGGCACACATCCTTGGAAGAGGGGGCAGGCAGGAAAAATCAGGGCTTGATGAAGATGCTGGGGAGGTTCCTGGCGGGAAGGAAACGGGTTACCGAAGAAGAAATCCAGAAACTGATGGATGCCGGGGAAGAAGAGGGGTTGATCAAC
>JBGPID010000177.1:0-6426 GCA_041484725.1 Geobacteraceae bacterium
GCGGTTGCGACGGGCGCGATAGAGGCTGAGGGCGGCGGGGACTGTTGGTTTTCGGCGGTTTTGGACGATGGGTGAGAAAATGGTGTCGAGTGTTCGAAGTGTGCGCAGGGCGCGAGAAGTGGTCTTGTCGAACTGGGGTACGTCGATCGGGTCGTCAGCGATGATAATCATGTGACGGCGACTAGGCCCAAGAGTGCGGGGCCGTAGAAGCCGCTCGCCGGATTCATGACTTTGAGGCGAGCGGTGAGTGTTGTGCCGGTTTGGAGCAGGCCTCCGCGTTCGAGCCAGCGGATGGAGAAGTCGATTGGCAATGAGAGCGGAGCGGTGGCTCTGTGCAGGATGAGCGGGCGATGTTTCAACGAGGTGTAGCCGGTGCCGAGGGTGACGCTGCAAGCGATCACGATTTGTTCGCCTGTGGCGAGGGTGGGATTGAGGGCGGTGAGTTTGATGGTCTGAGTCGCGGAGTCGGCAACGATGGTGAAGGTTGAGAGTACGGTGGCGGTGAAGTCCACAGGCGGGGTGTGGTTGAAAGCTAGTCCGGCTTGGAGCAGTGGGAGGTTGTAGCGGATGAACGTGCCCATGCCGTTCAGGGGCACGGGATTGCCGAACACGTCAATTGTGCGTCGAGTGCCTCCGAGAGCGAGCCAGTCGAGGCGCTCGAGGTCAGAGAGCGCGGCGCTCCATGCGTGCACGAGAGTGAAAAAGCAGCTGCGGTTTTTGAGGCTGTAGAAGTCGCGTGTTTTTGCGACTGCAACTTTGCGACGGAGGATTCCGGTGGGGCCTGCCTGGAGTGCGGTAGCGCCGCCGATGGATTGGGCGATGCCGCCGATGGTTGCGCCGCTGATGAAACGGGCCACGGGCTGAGTGTAGCTCAGGTGGCGTCTTCGATGGTGTAGTAAATCACTACGTCGAGTGTGCCGTCTCCGCCGGTGAGGTCAGTGCCAGCGTCGAGTCCGATGCGCAGAGGGGCGTTCACCCATGGGGCTGCGGGTGCGGGGATAAAGCCGGGGCCGGATGGGCCTCGGGAGTCGGCGGCCTGGTCGAGCAGCCCGGCGATGGAGCAGTAGCTTTGAGAGAAGTCTATTGGGAGTGGGCCGATATAGCTGCTGCCGTGCTGGACGTAGGCGGCGCTGACGAAGTTGTAGAAGGCGAACATGGCGAGCACGGCGTAGTACTTCGTGGCGCCGGGTGTTGGTAGGAGTTGGATCGGGTGGGCCACGAGGTCTTTGAGCTGTGCGCTGGTGAGTGTTTGCTGGACGCGTTTCACGAAGTCCTCCTCTGCTGGGACAATTCCCGCAAGGAACATGGGTGGACGTTTGCTCGACACCGTTCCTCCGCCAGGTGGGATGTCCGGGGGCGCGGTGTTCAGCGCCCTCGGGTTGGTGCGCGTGTGAGTGAGTGCTACGCGCCGACGGTGATGTTTTTGGTCACCAGCGGCGAGCTCGCGCCGGTGGCGACGTTCTGGACACGGATGCCGATGCCGATGCGCGTACCGGACTGCAGCGTGCCGTACTTCGCGTTGTACTCGGCCACGATGGAGTCGCTGCCGGAGACTGTGCCGTTCCCGGACGTTCCGTTGGTGCCGGGGTTGACGACGGTGAAGGTGGTTGTGGTCGGTGCCGACGCGACGAGGTAGACGCCGTTGAACGAGGCGTCGGTGACGCCTTCGATTACGGCGATGTCGCCGGCCACGAGGCCGTGTGGTGCGGTTGTGGTGAAGGTGGTGATGTTGCTTGTGCGAACGGCGCCGGTTGCCGGCGCGGCGATTGTGGCGGCGATGAGCGCGAGGGCGCTGCGCGATGTGACGAAGGCGTAGAGGCTGGCGATCGAGTTTTTCCCGACGCCGACTTGCTTGGTTGCCCAAACCACGTAGAGCTCGTTTGTGGCGAGGGAGCCGGGGGACACCCCGGCGAGCTCGAAGGTGGGGCCGGTTTCGGTCGCGGCCGGGGTGAAGTCGGTGATGGAGGAGACGTCGAGTGAGAGGGGTGGGTCGTCGATGCGGACGCCTCCGAGGAAGAGAATCACGTTGTTGAGACGGCAGTACATTTGCTCGCCAGTGAGCTTGACGGCTTGGCCGAAAACGTCGGTGACGGGATGGAGGTCGCCAAATGCTTTCCAAGCGGCGCGTTGGCCGTCGTTGAGGACGCCACCCCAAGCGCGAGAGAGTTCGGTCATGATGCTGCGGATCTTTGACTGAGCCCCGGTTTGAGGTTGGCTGGGGCTGACTTTGCGGCGGATGAACGAGCCCGCCTTGTTCTTGGAGAGCACGTGGCCTCCGAGCTTATTGCGCATGTCCACGATCAATGCGCCGAAGAGTGACTTGGCCATAAGTAGTGTCCCTCCTGGTGGACACGTCTATTACTGGTGGTAGTGTATGCGCGGAGATAACGTGGAAGTCAAGCGATATTCTCTCAGGGAATTACGCGCCCTTGGAGGGCGTTTGCGGGAGTGTTTGGGGTGGGTGTGAGGGTTGGCGCGGCCGATGGCCGGCGGGCGGGTGGGAAGGTGGTGTTGGTTTGAAGGGCGCGATGGCCGCGAGCGCCAAGTACGGGGCTTGGGGCAGAGCCCCGCCAAGGGGGTGCGGAGCGCGGGGAGCGGAGCGAGAATGACAATGGGCCATTTTCGCTGGTTCCAACAAGACGACGCGAAGCGGCTTCAACAGTGCGGCCACAGGCCGATTCAGCGAAGGTTGCTGAAAGGCCCAGTGGCCGCATAGCGCGAAAATGGCCCCAAGCGAAGCGGCCCGCTGGCTGCACCTTGTCCGCCAGATTGACAGCGAGCGGAGTGAACGGAGATGAACGAAGCGAGCGCCAGCCAGCGGGCCCCGCGCGAACGCCCCCACCCCGCCCGCGCAGGCTGCGCGAAGCCGGAGGTTGCCGGAGGCGAGCAGCTGCGCGGAGTGAGGCCCGGAGCGCGGCAATGTGCCGCAGAGCCGCGCTTACGACCTGGTGTTGGGAGTGCGGAACGTTGCGACGGGCCGAACGTGCGGGGAACGACGCAGCCACCGGCACGCGCATGGCGGAACGGAGTGACGCCACCGGCGGGGCCTGCGAGTGCGAGCGGTGCGGTGTGTGCGCGAGCGGCATGGCCCGCGCCGGATTGCGCGTGCAAAGGTGGCTGCAACCACAAAACAGTGCTGCGGCGAGAATCCCAACTGAGTAGTTGAGGAGGGAGTTAACAAATGGGCCTCGGGTGCTCCAGCGCCGCCGACGAACGGCGGCGCGGAGATGGTTGGCCGCACGCGCTCAGGCGCGGTGGGTGTTTCGGCCGGGCTGAGATCGGGCGAGATTGAGGGCCGGAGTCGCGCCGGCCACGCAGCGCACGACGCTGCATGGTGCGCTGCGTGGAGCGCAGGCACCTCACGCGTGGTTGAGTTCTGGGGACACACCCAACGTGGAGCGGTCTATCCGACGTCTTCCGGCCAGCAGCCGGTTGCCGTTCACCCCCCGTCACGAGGCATCGAGCAAATGGGCCTCGGGTGCTCCAGCGCCGCCGTCGAGCGGCGGCGCGGAGATGGTTGGCCGCACGCGCTCAGGTGCGTCCTGGCGTTCCGGGATGTTTCTGGAAGTGGATTGGGCCTGGGTGTTTGAGCGTGGGGGTTGGAGTGGGGACGTGTTGTTGTTTCCTGTCTATTGGTCACGTCCCCTTGAGTTCGGTCCTGTCTCGGACTACTTGCTTGTACCCTGAGGGATTGCGCGGATGTGCTGCATGCAGTCGGTGAGGTAGGTGGTGAAACCGCCGCCATCCCAGCGGATGTAGACGGTGTTGTGTGCGAGTTTGAAAACGGAGCCGCGGCTCGTTGCGAGGTGGGCGATCTGAACCCGGTCGCCGGGTTCGAGTTGTTGGGCCTCAGCGGTGGTCATGGGGCTCCTTTTCGATTCGGCGGATGTGGTGCATGCAGTCGGCCAGATTTGTGGTGAAGCCTCCGCTGTCCCAGTTGATGAAGATGAGGTTGTGCGTGCGTTTTAGAACCGTGCCCTTGGTGTTTGGGAGGTAGGCGATCTGAACTCGCTCGCCTGGCTGGAGTGTGGCTGCTTCATCGGTGGTCATGGGGTGCCTCGGCTGGTGCGGGGTAGCAGATTTCGCAGAGGGTGTGGGTGTCGGAGTAGACGTAGGAAAGTCGAGCAAGGTCGAGTTGGGCGAGCGCGGCTTGGAGTACCCGGCGGGCGGCGGCGTCGGCGAAGATGGGGGTGGCTTCGAGGTGAAAGTGTTGGTGCAGCTGGAGTGAGTCGGTGGACCTGACTTCGATAACGATTCGAAGTTGGCTCATGATGGGTCGGCCGTTGGTTGGTCGGTTTTCTGTTGTTGGTTGCGAAGCTGGCGAACGCGATTGGCGTGTTCGACAGCGGCTGCGGGCCACCACCAGCGTGCGGTGCCGCAGCGTGGACAGCGACGGGGTCGCACGGAAACGCGAAGGCCAAACCACTGGTAACGGCAGAGCGTGCATGCGTGGAGTGGTCTTTGGGTATCATATCGCTCAGGGTTCTGTGGCATTCTTCTTACCTCCTGCGGGAAGCATACCAAGGCGTTGGCACGAAGTCAAGGAGGTAATGTAAGTATTTAGAGGGCTGTGGAAATCCAAGGCTTGGTAGGTTGTGTGCGTCCTCTAACAGAGATTATGTTAACCTGGGGGTCTAGCGGGTAGTACTAAATTATCAGACGCGGGCGGATGGGTGGTTTGCCAGCGCGTTGCGCGGAGGCTACCAAGGGTAAGAACCTGTGGAAAACTCGGGCTCTATATCTATACTTTCTTAGATTTAGAACCTTCGGAATCTTCAAGGTTTTTGATCTGGCCTTGCATCCACAGGGGGGTTGGTTTGTCCGGGGGTTGGGGGGTTGGCTTGGCAGACGACGGGCCGAAGGCCCAACTTCAAGGGGGTGTGGGGGCGGAGCCCCCACGGATCGAGAGGGCCGAAGGCCCGCTCTTGGGGGGGGGGGGGTGAAAAAACGTTGGCGCGGAAAACGCGTTGTGAGGG
Organism: Geobacteraceae bacterium; assembly: GCA_041484725.1. Lineage (GTDB taxonomy): Bacteria > Desulfobacterota > Desulfuromonadia > Geobacterales > Geobacteraceae > JBGQDJ01. The sequence goes on from JBGPID010000177.1 coordinate 4,977, forward strand.
ATGGGGGGCTGTTTGGCTGTACGCAGTGATTGGGCTGGTGTGTTGGGCTGTCGGGTTGAGAGATCGTTCGTCTGGGAGCTCGCTATTGCGAGCGGAGGCGCTTGTACAGGGGTGGGAGGTTGGTCAGCTCGAGGCCGAGGTCTTCGGTGATGGGTTCGAGGGCTGCCCTGCGCAGGCGCAGGCGGGCTTGCCTGCGGGCCCACTTGGCTTTCCCGTCCATCCGGAGGTGGCAGCGTTGGCACATGGCTTTGACGTGCCCGGCGTTGGCGCAGGGGGGGTCGCATTTGCAGAGGTGTGCGGTGGTGAGGGCAACCCTTCCTTTGAAGTGGAGCGCCGCTGCGCCGTGGATTTCAACGCAGCGGCGGATGTTGGGCTTGGCCTGGTGCAGGCCGCATTCGCCGGTGCATTCGCAGCGCCCTGCTGCGCGGTTCACTTTGATGCCGTGTGTGAAGGCCTCCCAGTTGGCCGGATAGCGCGAGCGTTTGAAGGGCACGTGGGCCTCGGTTATTCGAGAGGCAGGTTGTTCAGGATGTCGCGGAGCTTGCGCAGTGCGGCCTTGAACTGCGAGACGTGCGTGGCGTTTTTCACGACTTGAAACATCACTGCGAAGGCGGTGCTTATCCAGAATTCGAGCATCGTGGTGTCTCCTGTGGTGCTGGTGGAGTGTAGCACAGATGAGTCATGCAGAGGGGTTGGGGTGTGAAAATCTAAAGGTGAGGGCGTTGGGGGCTTGCCACCACAGGAGGCCGTCGGCGGCAACGAAGAGTTGGCCGTCCTGAGGGCGAATCATGCAGGCGGTAGCGCCGGTGGGGAGCGGGTATGGGTAGACGTGGGCGATTCGGGGGAGCTCCCATGTGGCGCTGGTGCTGGTGCTGTCGTAGTTGATGATCTGCGTGGCCCAGCAAAACAGGCCTGTGTTGGGCGTGGTGTTTTGAAAGCGTGTGACGGGTCTGGCGAGGTAGACGCTGAGTGCGGTAGAGCCGATGCCTCCGCTGATGATGGGGTGGGTAAGTCTGACGGTGTAGGGGAGTGTGGAAAAGTTGTAAGTGGGATTGGACCAGGCGACGGGTGGGCGCCATGTGAGCGGCCATGGGGCTGGGTGGTAGGGCCAGAGGAAGGGGTCTGTCGTTCCGGCGCAGTAGGTTTCGAAGAAGTCGAGCCACCAGACTTGGTAGGCGTTGTAGGCGGTCAGGGTGGTGGAGGTGCCGTTCCAGTTGGTCCACGGGGACAGAGAGGCGGCGAGTGCCGTGAATGAACCTGCGCTGTCTGGAGTTAGTTGTGTCCAAGCCTGTGCGATGCGTTTGAGGAAGCGGTTGCGACGGGCGCGATAGAGGCTGAGGGCGGCGGGGACTGTTGGTTTTCGGCGGTTTTGGACGATGGGTGAGAAAATGGTGTCGAGTGTTCGAAGTGTGCGCAGGGCGCGAGAAGTGGTCTTGTCGAACTGGGGTAC
>JBGPID010000178.1:0-6407 GCA_041484725.1 Geobacteraceae bacterium
AGGATTACCGCAAACACGCAACTCACTTATCGATTGCGAGGCATTAAGCAGGCGGGGCCCGTGAGGAGAATTGGCTAAGCAGGATAAATGCAGGGGGGGGTGTTTCCTCTGAATATGATGGGTAAGTCTGGACGAGAACCTTTGGTGGGAGCAGGAAAAAAATTATCGTATTGCTGGGAAACGTATCGTTTTTAAGGTTTGTTTGGGAAAGGGCTATATGGTTGGAATCGATGTGCGAGGGGCCCAGATCGTGATAAGCCGCACTATTCGCTACACCCGCGAACAAGAGAAAGAGATAGCCGAAACAGATTATTATGACGTTCAGTTGCAACTTTTTCACGGGCATTCACCGGTTCGTTTAATTCGCAGCGGCAAAACATGTCAATCTGTTTGGTTTTAAATATTAAAAAGACCATCTTCCTTCGGATATGGAGTTACGAGTCACTGAAAACAGGATATCAGTGGAACTCTCAGATACCCCATGCCCGATGAAAGCCCGAAAACAGCAAGAGCTATTTATAGGTATGAAACAAATTGCAATATATTTTGTAAACTGTCAAGTACTATTTCGATACATATATATTATTTATGCAGTCTAATTACAATACGCTATAATATCAATCAGGCAACAACATATCAATATTTATATTTAATGTTTAATCTGTTTTGTCAAGATGTTACATGATTTTATATGGTAGTCGCGTATATCAGTTCGCCGGGATCTGACGCGGATGTGCGTAAAGTGTAACGCCATCAATTGACTTGTTAACTTTTAAGAGCACAAAATGTACCGTGTTTCTATCTTTACGTGTTGGGGGCTGAAGAAAGCAGTCCTGATAAATAAGTTATGGGTCTTAAGAAAAGTTACAAATGCAAAATAGAATACAACCCTTATTTCAGACGCATGTTTCACGCTGGATGGCTGGAATTGGCATGCGGATGGTTATGCATATGCAGAATCCTGATCGACAATGGTTTAACCGCTGATGTCCCTGGAGTGTCCGTTACCTGAACAGTGAATCTGAAGGTTCCTGCGGTCGAGGGTATTCCGGATATGACCCCGGTTACGGTGTCGAGATTCAATCCCGGTGGCAAGACACCGGCGGCAATGGACCAGGAGTAAGGCTTCACCCCGCCACTACCCGTCAGAGCCTTTGCATAGGGAATACCGCGGGTAGCCATAGATAGCCTGATCCTGATGATCTTCAGCGGCGCGATGACGATGGTGATTGAGAGCGGTTTGCTTGCCGCGGTTCCCTGGCTGTCCGTGACCTGGACCGTGAACGGGAAAGTGCCGGATACCGTCGGAGTCCCGGATATCATCCCTGTTGAAGCATTCAACGTCAATCCGGCCGGCAGGCTCCCGGCGGATATGGACCAGAGGTACGGCTTATCCCCGCCTTGGGCCTTCAAGGCCTTTGCATAGTATGACGCGAGGGTGGCATGGGCCAGGGTATTGGTGGTGACCGTCAGCGGCGCCAGAACGCTGATGGTAAGCGATTTAGTCGCTTTTGCAGAGGATGCGTCGCTCACCTGGACGGTAAACGTATGCGGCCCCCTCCTCGTCGGCGTTCCGGAAATTGTTCCCACAGCACTGTCCAGGGCCAGGCCGGTTGGCAGCTTCCCGGAGGTGATCACCCACCGGTATGGTGTCACGCCGCCGCTCGCCTGCAACACCTGGTTGTAAAAGGTGCCCTTGACAGCAATGGGAAGGGAGGCGGTTTCCACGGTCAGGGGTAGGGGTGAAATATTGGCCAGCGCCGCATATGCTCCGTAACTATCGATCATCCCATGACCGTAATCGTTGTCTGCTCCGCTAATCCCCAGGTCATCGGCGGCTGTTTCCAGGGCGTTGTCAAGGTCGACGACGGTCAGGGCGGGTATGGCGCTGAGCAGCAGGGCTGCCGCTCCTGCCGCGTGGGGAGCGGCAAAGGACGTTCCGGAAACGTATGCGTACTGTGCAATCCCACCCAGCGAGATATCCGAGGTCTTGATATTTATTCCGGGCGCTACCACATCCGGGAAAATCCCTCCTCCGCATGCGGACGGCCCACGGCTGCTGAAATAGGCAATGGTGTTCGTTTCGTCAACTGCTCCCAGGGAGAACGCCCCGCTGTTATTGGCCGGGCTTATGCTGGTAGAAGACCCGGGCCCGATGTTCCCTGCGGCGAAAACAACGAAAATGCCGGCGCTGTTAAGCGCCATGATGTCATCCTGGAACGTCAGGTCGCATCTATTCACGTTAGCCAAATCCCATGAAGCATTGACGACATCGGGAGCATCGGTGGTGCCTGAATCGCCGTCAGGATTGAGCAGCCACTGAAAGGCCTGGTGGATCACGCTGACCGTGGTGTTTCCCATATCATCAAAAATCTTCGCGGCGATCCATTGCGCGCCCGGCGCCACTCCTATGGCCGTTCCCCCTGCGTTTCCTCCGACCATGACCCCCATGGTCTGCGTGCCGTGACCGATCGCATCATAGGGGATGGCTGTGTTCTTGAACGGGTCATACCAGCTGTTCGCTCCACCGCGCCAGTTGCTTTGCAGGTCGGGGTGATTGATATCAACCCCTGTGTCCATATTGGCCACCACCGTGCCGACGCCGGTAAAGCCCAAATTCCATAAAGCCGGCGCCCCAATCGCGTTTATGTTCCATTGCGGGGTGGTCGATGCGCCATAGGTCACCGCAGGGACACTTAACGTATAGTCGGGCGTCACACTTTCAACCCCCGGCGAACCGGCTAGCTCTACAATCACCTCCGGGCTGGCCTTGACCGCCAGTCCGTTGATTATCCACAGGGGTACTTTCTGTTTCACGCCCCGCGCTTCCAGCATCTCCATGAAAGGCTTGCGCACCGCCTCGGATTTCACTTTCAGGGCATTGACAATCTCATGGCGGCGTAAGTGCTTGTCCTTTTCCCTGTGCAGCGACAGATCCGCTTTATCGGAAAAGGAGACGACGACTGCGAGTTCATCCTCGGGACCGAGGGAATCAAGAGCCTGCCTCAGGTCGTTTTTCCAGTCAGCGGCCAGGACCGGGACAACTGCCCAGAAAGCCAGGACAAGACCGATAACGATAGAAATAATTGATTTCCTCACCATGCCTCCGCAAGGCCTCAAACTTTATTGCACTACAAGGTTTTCCGCCTTGAAATCGCCGATGACAATAGCGATCTTGCTCCCATGCTTTACCAGCTTATTGGGATTGGCGAACATCATGAAATAAACCTTATTCTTGACAATATTCTTGAATGACGTGCGCATTGCCCCGACCTTCTCCAGCTCAGGAATGGTCAGAACCAGCCCGCTGGCCATATCCACCATATGAGGTTTGAGTTGTTTCCCATTCAGGAGGGCTGACGCCTTCCCGCTGTCCGTCACCCGATAGCGGAAATCGACCATTAAGCCGTTCGCGGCGAGGCGCACGCTTTCCGGTCTTATCCCCCAAGTCGCTTCCTTATTTGGGGGAGATGTGCCAGCGGAAGGCTGCGCCGGTTTTGTTTCGGAAGCCGTGGCGCAGCTGAAGCAAAAAACACAGACGGTTATATACCCCAGAAGAAAAACCCCGCGCCCGCTGCGGAAAAGAAATCCGTTGAACAGCGATGGGCGGATATTGAATGTATGCGCCATAAACCCTCTCGTTTGCTGTTGTATTCCAACTCCCCGGCAGACTGGCGGCGGACCTGAAAAAAGCGCCCCGGAAGAACTGATGAATATTTTCCGGGACGCTTTTGAATCATTTCCCGGCGCCTGACAAGGAAACGTTGATCGTCCGCCTGTTGGGATTGTTCCTTTCACCATCTCCTTTTTGCTTCAGGGGCGAGGCAACCGCCTCGCCCCCGCGTTACCACGCGCTTACGGAGCTATAGCAAAGTTTGCATCACTCATGTCTGTCCCGATGACGGCCGCGCCGTTCCGAAGCCGGACCCTGACCCTGCTAGTCGCGGAGGTCACAGCCGGAACAATCCAGTTGTAGGTCCCGGGATTGCCGGTGACGGTCGTGATCGCTTTCCAGGAGGTGCCGCCGTTGGTGCTGTACTGCAGAACTACCGAAGTAACGGGCTTGGTCGTGGCGTATGTTGTCCAGGTTATGGGCTGGGTGGCGCCGGTGTGCAATGTCTCTCCACCGTTGGGCGCGGTCAGCCGCACCACCTCGATGGTGAACGCGTTGGAGATACCGGTCCCTGTCGCAGCCGGAAGGGGAGTCCCGGCGGCATTGAGGCCGATCACCCGGACCTTGCTAAGGGGCCGGTTGGCGGTCTGGGCCGGAACGGTCCAGTTGTAACTGGTTCCGGTCACTCCGTTGGCGATGGTTTTCCAGGATGTGCCGTTGTTGATGGAGTATTGCAGGTTGAACTTCACCGCAGCGGCCGGCGCCTCCCAGGTGATGGTGTAAGTGGAGCCGGTGGGAATGACCTCGCCGCCTTTGGGCGTCAGAACGGTCACCTTGGTGATCAGGCGGAAATCCGCGTTGACGGTCTTGGGCCCGGTCATGGTGACCTGGCAGTCGCCCGTGGGGAGAACCGAGTCGCATCCCGTCCAGCCGGTCAACGGGTCGAAGGCGTTACCGGCTGCCGGGGTCGCCGTCAGATCGACCACCGTGCCGTTCAAATAGCTCTGGGTGCATACGCTGCCGCAGTTGATCCCCCCCGGCGCGCTTACCGAGGTGACGGTCCCGATCCCGGTAAACCCGAGTGTTGCGTCTTTGGTGACCGTCAGGGTCTGGTTGGCGGTTCCCACCTGGAGATAGACAAGCATTCCGCCGGGGGACGCCCCGTTACTGGTCAGGTTGAGACGCCTGTCGTAAACCGGGATATAGCCTGTCGCGGGCGATGTGAGAATGGCGTCCATCGTTTTCCCGGCCGGGAGGAAAACGGAGTACTGCTGTTTGGGAGCGGGAACAGAAGTACCCGAGGTATTGGTCGCCGTCATGAAGTTGCCGTCCTCGGCGATGACCGACATATAAGGTCCCTGCACAACGGGGACCTTCGACTGGAGGCCGGCATTCAGGAAGCGGACCAGCAGATTCCCGCCCGTTCCGGCCGGTATAGGCGGGAGGGAGGGTGAATAGGCCTGTCCATTGATGAGGAAGTACTTGGGATGATAGTCTACCGTACTGGTCAGCCAGTCAGACGGCGCCGGGTTCGGAGGACTGGGCCCGTAATGACCGGCCGCTATGGAGGCATGAAGGACCGGATCGATCTCGCTGAAAAGGAGGGTGACTTCGCTGGCGAAGGTGCTGGACGGGTCGCTATACGCCCGCCCGGCTTCTGAAAGCACCTTGAGGGTGCCGTAAAGCCCCATTTGCACCTGGACCGCCGGGTGCGTGCCGCTCTGGTAGAGGTAGGTGCCGGCCTTGACGCCGGTCCAGGTGTAGACAACCGGAGTGTTGCCGACTGCTGTTTCCGCAGCAAAGGACCTGACCCTTTTGCTCAAGCTGGCCCCCCGGTTTCCGGTGGAATTATCGCTCCAGGTTGGTGTCCCGGTCGTGAGTTGGCCCGGGATGACCACGGAGGTCGGTTCGGTATATGGTCCGGTCAGACTGTTCATCAGATGGATGTTGACCGTATCCCCCGCGGTCGCCGTCAGGGCCGGGCCGGGGACAGTTGGTGGGGTGCAAGATTGCCCGCCCCCCGTCCCGAACGTGTTGTCGGTGCATGAGGCATATCCCCACATGGTGATTGCCGCGGGATTATTGATTGTGTTGGCGGCTATGGTGAAGGGCATCGCCTTCAGATAATAATCCTGGACGGCGCCCAGTGCCGATCCCGCCGTGAAGAGCGTGAGGCAGGCCAGCACGGTGAAAAGCGCGCCGAAGCTTTTTATTCTCGTTCTGTCAATGTTCATTTTTGCCTCCACGTTACGGAATTGTCACGTCTGCGGGCACAATCATCATCATCGTCCCCATGCCGCCAATGAAAATGTCATTTGTGGTCAGTTCCCTTTCGGAATGCGAGTGCCACATGTATGTCAGCGCGCCCACGGTGTTCAGTTCCGGTTGAGCCCCCGGATGGAGCGGCGCCTTGTCGGCCGGAACGCCCAGGTAGGGAGTTCCGCCGTACATGGAAAAGGGGCCGTAGGTGATATTGCTCTCGGGCGGTAGCGCCACCGGAATCGGCTTGTAATGGTCGGGGCAGTATTCGAATGTCACCGAATCGAAGTTGCCGGCGTAGGTGGGCGGGTTGGGTGTCGTGGATCCGTCGCAGTTATGGGGATTGATATCCGCTGTGCCGTATACGTCCCAGCCGAGAAGCGCGCCGGTCCATGGTCCCCAGATGGCATCAACCGTTTCACCCGGAATGGAGGTGGTGGTGTAGTCGGAGACCGCCAGATCCGGCGAGGTGCCTGTAGACAGGAGTCTGCCATCCCGGGCGATGATCAGGTGGTTCTGCCCGTGGGTGTGGAAG
>JBGPID010000179.1:0-6390 GCA_041484725.1 Geobacteraceae bacterium
CTGCCCTGGGTATCATCAATATCATCCTCGCCAGGGAATATCCCCTTTCGCTGGGTGACCTCATTGATAATGCCCTGGCCCTGTTGCAACAGAAACTGACCAGGCCGGCAGTCGATGTTAAGGCTGACGTGCTGGAGTTTTTCCGCGGCCGCTTCGCAAATCTCATGGCCGGACGGTTTCCTGCCGATTGTGTGGATGCCGTTGTGGCTGTCTCCTTCGATAACCTGGTCGAATCCGCCGCAAAGATAGCGGCGCTGACGGAATTCAAGTCCCATCCTGATTTTTTGCAATTGGCGGTTGCATTCAAGCGCGTGAGCAATATAATCAAGGGAGGGGTCTCTTGTGAGGTAGTCAGTGCCCATTTTCAGGAACCGATCGAAACAGAGCTTTATGACTGTATTGAATCAGTCGGCAAAACGGCCCGGGAAAAGCTGGGCGCGGGCAAGTATCTGCAGGCGCTGGCCGAGATTTCCACGCTCAGGGAGCCGGTGGACAGGTTTTTCAATGATGTGATGGTGATGGCGGAGGATGAACGGTTGAGAAACAACCGGCTCGCCCTGCTGCGTTCGATCTCAAGGTTATTTAACAATATCGCGGATTTTTCCCGAATTGCAACCTGATAACTAAACAAATATAATCAAGGAGGATTGTAATGGCTGCAAAATACGTCTACTTCTTTGGCAAAGGCAGGGCCGATGGAAACGCGGAGATGAAGAATCTCCTGGGAGGCAAAGGGGCCAACCTGGCGGAGATGACGAGCATCGGCCTGCCGGTCCCGCCCGGCTTCACCATCTCGACCGAGGTCTGTACCGAGTTCTACAAAAATAACCAGAATTATCCGGCGGGGCTTAAAGAAGAGGTGGAGGCGAACCTGCGCCAGGTGGAGGAGCTCATGGGTAAACGGTTCGGCGATCCGGAGAACCCTCTCCTGGTATCGGTCCGCTCCGGCGCCCGGGCCTCCATGCCCGGCATGATGGACACCATCTTAAACCTGGGCTTGAACGACATCACCGTGCAGGGGATCATCAAACAGAGCAGGGACGAGCGTTTCGCCTATGACGCCTACCGCCGTTTCGTGCAGATGTACTCGGACGTGGTGATGGGGATGGACAAGGCAATCCTCGAACACCTCCTCGAACATAAAAAAGAAGCGAAAGGGGTCCACCTCGACACAGAGCTTTCGGCCGAAGACTGGAAAGAGCTTGTGGCCGCATTCAAGTCCCAGATCAAGGAGACCCTGGGAGATGATTTCCCGGAGGACCCCCAGGAGCAGCTGTGGGGCGCCATCGGCGCGGTATTCGGCTCGTGGATGAACCAGCGCGCCATTACCTACCGCAGGCTGAACAACATCCCGGCCGACTGGGGGACCGCCGTTAACGTTCAAGCCATGGTGTTCGGCAACATGGGTGACGACTGCGCCACCGGTGTCGCCTTCACCCGCGACCCCTCCACCGGTGAAAACTACTTCTACGGCGAGTACCTGGTCAATGCCCAGGGTGAGGACGTGGTAGCGGGTATCCGCACCCCCCAGCCGATCAACAGGGCCAAGCAGAGCGACAAATGCCTTCCTCCCATGGAGGAGGTGATGCCCGAGTGCTACGTCGAGCTCGCGCAGATCCGCGATATTCTCGAGAAACACTACAAGGATATGCAGGACATCGAGTTCACCATCGAGAAGGGGAAGCTCTTCATGCTGCAGACCCGAAACGGCAAGCGGACCGCCAAGGCAGCCATCAAGATCGCCGTGGACATGGTAACGGAGGGTTTGATCGACGAGAAAACCGCGGTGCTGCGGGTTCAGCCCTCCCAGCTCGATCAGCTCCTGCATCCCTCCCTGGATCCGAAGGCCGTCAGGAAATTGATTGCCAAAGGTCTTCCCGCATCTCCCGGCGCGGCCAGCGGCGAGGTGGTGTTCACTGCCGACGAGGCGGAAGCGGCCGCCAAGCTTGGGCTCAAGGTGATCCTCGTGCGGGTGGAGACTTCACCGGAAGATATCCACGGCATGCATGCAGCCCAGGGGATACTCACCGCCCGCGGCGGGATGACCTCCCATGCGGCGGTCGTGGCGCGCGGCATGGGAAAATGCTGCGTAGCCGGCTGTGGCGACATCAGGGTGAACTACGCCGACGAATCTTTTACCGCCAGGGGAGATCTTCTCGTCAATAAGGGAGACGTGATAACACTCGACGGCTCCACCGGCGAAGTGATGTTAGGCCAGGTGCCGACCGTGCCGCCACAGTTGACAGGGGACTTCGGCAGCCTCATGGGATGGGTGGACAAGTTCAGAAAGATCAAGGTCCGCACCAACGCCGACACCCCGCACGACGCAAAGGTGGCCCGCGAGTTCGGCGCCGAAGGAATCGGACTCTGCCGCACCGAGCATATGTTCTTCGAGGCGAGCCGGATCGCGGCAGTGCGGGAAATGATCCTGGCCGAGGACCTGGGGGGGAGAAAGCGCGCACTCGCCAAGATCCTGCCGATGCAGAAGGGTGACTTCATCGGCATCTTCCGTGAGATGAAGGGGCTTCCGGTCACCATCCGCCTCCTCGATCCGCCGCTCCACGAATTCCTTCCCCAGGAGGAAAAGGACATCGATGCGATTGCCGCGACCCTGGGGGTAACCGTTCAGGCACTGAAGCACAAGGTGGAGTTCCTCCACGAGTTCAACCCGATGCTCGGCCATCGCGGCTGTCGCCTCGGACTGACCTATCCGGAGATCTACGATCTGCAGGTGCAGGCGATCATGGAGGCGGCCTGTGAATTAAACAGGGATGAAGGGTTCTTCATCGTTCCCGAGATCATGATTCCGCTTGTAGCGGTGGTGGAGGAACTGAAGCGGTTGCGGGAGAATGCGGTGAAGGTTTGCGAGGATGTTATCGGGCGTTACGGTGTAAAGATCGAATACCTGATCGGCACCATGATCGAACTGCCGCGGGCTGCGCTGACCGCCGATGAGATCGCGCAGGAGGCTGATTTCTTCTCGTTCGGCACCAACGACCTGACCCAGACGACATTCGGCCTGTCCCGTGACGACGCCGGCAAGTTCCTTCCCTTCTACGTGGAGAACGGTCTCTTGCCCGAAGACCCGTTCGTCACCCTCGACCAGAGCGGGGTGGGACAACTGGTGCGGATCGGCTGCGAAAGAGGACGCGCCACGCGCCCCAACCTGAAGATCGGTATCTGTGGCGAACATGGCGGCGACCCCGCGTCGGTCATCTTTTGCCATCAGATCGGTCTGGATTATGTTTCCTGTTCGCCGTTCCGCGTCCCCATCGCCCGTCTGGCCGCGGCCCATGCGGCTCTCAAGGAAAAGTGAGGTCAGCCTTATTTATGCCTTGACAAGATCAAAAGGGGGGCTGTTTGCCCCCCTTTTTTGATCATTTCAGGAAATATCCGCTTGACACGCACAAGCGGAAGGTGTAAATACGGGCTAATACCCAGTCGCAATCAAAAGATTACGTTGTTGGCATCGTCAGGGTCTCCTCAACGTACTAATTATGTACATCTACGTCGCCCCATCCTCGCCGCCTGGTACTCATTTTGATTGCAACGCGGTATAAGTGTGTCGGCAGCGCTTTTCAACGGGCCCCGGAGTAAGCCTTGAACTGACTATGCAGCAGGTTAGGGGAGGACGCGGGATGGCAAAGGGTGTAGTAAAGTGGTTCAATGACAGCAAGGGATTCGGTTTCATCGAGCAGGAAAATGGAGCGGACGTCTTCGTTCATTTTTCCTCTATCCAGGGGGATGGGTTCAAAAGCCTGGCCGAAGGTCAGGAGGTAAGCTTCGAAGTCGTCCAGGGTGACAAAGGGCTCCAGGCAGCCAATGTGGTAAAGCTTTAACTACGAAGCTTGCGGTCAAGAGGCCCCGACAATGCCGGGGCCTTTTTTGTATCAAGGGGAAAGTCAACCCTAACGGTTATTTCCCAAAGACTTTTCTTCGGCAGATCGGCGGCTCTTGCTGCCGGGTTGGTTCTGATCGTCTTTTCCGCGTCTTTCGACGGATAATAATCCCGCAACCATGTTTCATGATAGCCCCTGTTTGCTCAAACAAGAGTGGTAAAATATCAAGTCCAGTTGCGCAAATTACCGGGAATTTGAATTCAGTTATAATATTCCGGTATAAAACGTCCCCATTCGGGAACTAATTACCTGGCGGATCTGTCTTATCGTATGAGTGATGACCGGCAACATATTTCCGATGAAGATGCCGCTCTGATCGTTTCCTGGCAGCGCGGGGAGCTTTCCTCGTTCGAGGCGCTGGTGAGCAAATACCAGAAGCGGATGCTCAATATCGCCTTCAGGATCACCGGCGATTATGAGGATGCCTGCGAGGTGGCGCAGGACGCCTTTTTAGCCGCCTACCGGGGGATCGATTCTTTTCGCGGCGCAGCCCGCTTTTCCACCTGGCTGACGAGCATCACCCTCAATCTGTCGCGTAACCGTCTGCTGCAGGTGCGGGCAAAGAGGCGAAACGAGTCGTATTCCATGGACGGACCGGCTGTCGGGGAGGAGCGCGCCCTCTCCCGTGAGCGGCCGTCCCCTGCCCTGTCAGTCCTGGAGCAACTGGAAAGGCGCGCCGTCCACGAGAAGCTTCGGGAGTGCATCAAGGCGCTTTCCGTCGAGTTCAGGGAGACTATCGTGCTGCGGGATCTGCAGGAGTATTCCTACGACGAGATATGTTCCATCCTCAAGGTCCGGGTAGGGACCGTGAAGTCCCGGCTGTACCGGGCGAGGGAGATGGTGAAGGAATGCCTGAAAAGGGGGGTGGGAGAGCTGTGATGGACCATGCGGAGATACGCCGGAAGCTTCCGGCCTACCTGGATAACGCCCTGGCCGCCGAGGAGAAGGAGGAGATCAAGAGACACCTCGGGAGGTGCGGGAGTTGCCGCGGCGAGATTGCCGATCTGGAATTGACAATAGGCTACCTCAAAAGCCTCCCCGAAGTTGAGCCCCCACCCTGGCTTACCGCGCGGATCATGGCAAATGTCAGGGATGAGACCGGGCCGATAAAGAGTCTCTGGCGGAGGCTTTTCTTCCCGCTCCATCTGAAGCTTCCGGTTGAGGCAGTTGCCCTCGTCTTCCTCTGTGTCACCGGTTACTATCTCGTTCGGACGATCGGCGAGCAGGCGCCGCTGACCGCCCCCCTTTCCACCCGGCAACAGACCCCACTCCCTTTGGTTCCCCCTCATGCGGCATCTGTTCCGTCCCCTCACCCCGGTTCAGGGGTACCCGTTTTCATACCGCGGGAGAAAATGGAAGCGCCGCAATCGGAAACTCTCCCGCCACCGGCAATGGCGCCTCCTCCTTCCCCAGCCCTGCCGCCCAGGCCCATGGCGGAGCCGGAGCTGCAACCGGCAGACGAGGAAATAACGCCGGAGAGAGAGATGGTGCGCCCCCTTGGCAAGGTGGAAAAGGCCGCACCGCAAGGGGCGATGAAACGGGCGCGAAAAGCGCCTGCAGACGAAGCGCTGGGGGGCGCAGGGAGTCCCGCGGCAACGACGGGCGGAAAAGAAGAAGTCACCCTTGTGGTGGACGATCCCGTCGCTGCTGTCGGGGCCATCGAGGAGGCGGTAACCCGCGGCGGCGGCAGGATCAGCGGCCACTCCTACAGCGGGGAGAACCATCTCCTCTTTGTCCGGATCGGGGCGCAGAAGGTCCCGGGGCTTGTTGACCGGCTCGGACGCATCGGCACGGTGGAGGAAAGGCCGCAGCTCCCCCCAGGGGCGAACGGGATGACGGATCTGATCATCAGATGGTAGCCATATCACGACATTTTAAAAAAAAGTGCCACTTACGGGAACTTTTCCCCTTTCCCTAACCCGGACGAGCCGGAAACAAACAAGAAAACTTATAGCTTCAGGATTACCTCAGGATTACCTGGATTCTGAACTTAAAATCTTGAGTAATCTTGAAGTAATCTTGAGGCTGAAAAAAGGTTTTGAATTAAGAATCTGCCCGTCATTTTGCTCATGCTTAGTTAAAGAATGAAGTTCTAAGAGACTACGCTTTTCCCGTGACTGCGCGCGGGAAAAGAGGCCCTTCGGGCAATCCTAGACAGAGAGTTACCTGGGTTATCATGGAAAAAACCAAACCCAAAACCCATTTAACAACGAATCACACAAATTGCACGAAGTAAAATTCATATTTGTTTTTCTTCGTGCTATTCGTGACCTTTGTTGTTAAAGAAAGGTTTTGATTGTATCGTACCTTGGAACTGTTGAACTTTGAACATAGCTGTTTCTGATACTTAACTCAACTTTCGCAGATAAGTTTCAGACCGTAATGCCTTGATATATTTACACTTTGCTCGTATTCTGGGGCCAAAAGTACTAATCGCTCTCTGAAAACTCTTGGTAGTGTTTCAACAAAACGCTCAATCAATCGTTGCACC
>JBGPID010000180.1:0-6388 GCA_041484725.1 Geobacteraceae bacterium
CCAGCCGGACAAGGGGGGTGTTCCCAATCTGTTCGAGAATGGTGGCGCTTTTCAAAATAGGCATGGCTGCTCCTTTCGTTATCTTATGGATATATATTTTAGATGTATTTCAGAGGGTTACTCGCGCCAATCAGATGAAGTATATGAAGCGATGGTCCTGCTCCCGTTTCACCCCCATGGCCTGCCCCCTCTCGCAAAGGTTTTTGAGGGTCAATGAGGAAAAATAGTCAATGAGCTTATCGGTTGCCTCCTGCCAGACGGTCTGGGTGACGCAGCTCCCCTCAAAGGAGCAGACCCCTTTCTTTTTTTTCGGAGGCTTGCCGTTAACACATTCGACAAGCGCAATATCCCCTTCCGCCGCCTGAATTATCTCCTTTACCGTGATCGCTTCCGGACTCCGGGATAGATAATACCCACCATTCGGACCCCTCTTACTATTGAGGATCCCCGCCTTTTTGAAACTCTGAAATATCTGTTCAAGATAGCGCGGGGATATTTCCTGCCGGCGGGAAATGTCCTGAATCTGCGCCGGAAGCTTCCCGGAATTATAGGCAATGTCAAAAAGAGCGCGGAGACCGTAACGGCTTTTTGTCGATAGTCTCATATATGATACCCCTTTTTATAGTAATGACATAAAATACACAATCTGCCATAATTTTGTCAAGAACTTAAATGGTTAACCCCACTGGTTCTTAATGTAATTACTATAGTTCTGCGGATCGTGTGCACGTTAAGGGTGCGCAGCCATGCGAGCGCAAGCGAAACCGACTGAATAACGACAGCGTATTACCAGTATTTCTGCGGCGGCGCGACCCGCTCCACGCATATGATCTCGTCTTTTTCGACCCGGAAAACATCACCGAACTCATTTGTCCACGTATCGCCCTCCTCCAGCGGATAGGGTACTTCGCGTTTACCGAGAAAGGCCTCTTCTTCGCCGATATACGCGTACCACTCGAGACTGCCGGTCATCCATATCTTGTTTTTCAATTCCATTTGAGACCTCCATTCATGGGTTTCCAATGATACCTGAAAAGGTCCGAAAGGGTCAAGCAACTCCGGTTTTTTGCTTGTTGTCGCGCAGCTTACCGGTTATACTTTGAGTACAAGAATTCACCGGAAGGAGTCTTTGCAATGAAATTCACCAAGATGCAGGGGGCCGGCAACGACTACGTATATGTGAACTGCTTCGAGACGCAGGTGGAAAACCCGGAGCAGCTTGCCGTCAAGGTCTCCAACCGCAACTTCGGCATCGGTTCCGACGGGCTGATCCTTATCCTCCCCTCGGACAGGGCCGATGTCCGGATGCGGATGTTCAACGCGGACGGTTCGGAATCGGAGATGTGCGGCAACGGCATCCGTTGCGTGGCAAAATATGCCTATGACCATGGCCTGGTCGCCAAGAAGGAGATCACCGCCCAAACCGGCGCCGGCATCCTCACACTCCAGCTCTTTACCGACAGCAACAAGAAGGTGGACAAGGTCCGGGTTAATATGGGGGCGCCGCGCCTCTCCCGCGCCGAGATTCCCATGCTGGGCGACGGGCCGGCCCGGGTCGTGGCCGAAAATCTCAACATTCTCCACACCACGTTCAGTATCACCTGCGTCTCCATGGGGAACCCCCATTGCGTCATCTACGTGGACGATGTGGAGAACTTCCAGGTGGAGAAATACGGGCCTCTGATCGAAAATCACGAGATCTTCCCGCGCCGCGCCAACGTTGAGTTTGTCCGGATCATCTCTCCGTCCGAAGTGAGGCAGAGGACCTGGGAGCGGGGGGCGGGGGAGACCCTGGCCTGCGGCACCGGAGCCAGCGCAGTCTGCGTGGCTGGGGTTCTGAACGGATTTACCGAAAAAAAGATCCTTAACCACCTCTCGGGCGGCGACCTGGAACTGGAGTGGGCCGAGGACGGCAATCTCTATATGACCGGGCCGGCGGTGGAAGTCTTCTCCGGGGAGATAGACATTTAAACCTAAAACGGCGTATATCACACAAAGCCACAAAGATCACAAAGGTAAACAACAGCCTGTTTCGATTCATATGAACCTCATTCCGGTAAAAGGCTAATTATCGACATTCCATCGATTTCTTCGTGTCCTTTGTGGCTTTGTGTGAGTAAACTGCTTTCCCAAGGTTTAATATATGAACCCTTGCCGGATGTGCACAATTTGGAACGACGAGCCGGACCTCCGCATCGCCGAGCTGGACCAATGCTACGTCGTCCTCAACCGTGACCAGTTCTTTACCGGCTACACATTCGTCTTCAGCAAAGAACACGTCACTGAGCTGTTCCATCTCGACCGGGAAACACGGAGCGCGGTCATGGAGGAGGTTACCGCCACGGCCGCCGCCCTTAGCAGGCTGTTCAAGGCGGATAAGATCAACTACGAACTGCTCGGCAACATGGTGCCGCACATGCACTGGCATCTGGTGCCCCGCCTCCGCAGCGACCCGCTCTGGCCCCGTCCCATCTGGGCGGAGCCCCACGCGGAGGTGATCCTTTCCCCTGCCAGTTACGCCGAACGGATCGAACTGATCAGAAAGGCCCTTACTGCATGAATGACTATTTCGGCGCGCACATGTCAATTGCCGGCGGCATCCACCTCGCACCCGGGCGGGGGTCGGAGGTCGGCTGCGGGGTGATCCAGCTCTTCACCCAGAACTCCAACCAGTGGCGCGGCAAACCGGTCTCCGACTCCGACGCCCTCCTCTTCAAAGAAAAGTGGTGCGAATCGGGGCTTCACGAGATCGTCAGCCACGACATCTACCTGGTCAACCTTGCCTCCGCGCCCGGTGAGATCAGGGAGAAGAGCCTGGTCGCCTTCCGCGAAGAGATGGAGAGATGCAGCCGGCTGGGGATCAGCAAGATCGTCATGCACCCCGGCGCCCACCTGGGTGACGGTGAAGAGGCAGGGATCCGGCGGATCAGCGAGGCATTCGACCATCTCTTCGAAAGCGTCCCCGAGTATAAGGGGAAAGTCCTTCTGGAGGCCACCGCCGGTCAGGGGTCCAACGTGGGTTACCGCTTCGAGCACCTGCGGGCGATCATCGACGGCACAGCCTTCCCCGACCGCTTTGCGGTCTGCTACGACACCTGCCACACCTTCGCCGCCGGCTACGATATCACCAACCCCGCGGGATACGAAAAAACCTTTGCCGAATTCGACCGGATCATCGGTCTCGACCGCCTCCACTGCTTCCATATCAACGACTCGAAAAAGGGAGTGAACAGTCACGTCGACCGTCACGAACATATCGGACAGGGGGCCATGGGGCTCGAAGGCTTCCGCCTCCTCGTCAACGACCCCCGTTTCGCGCGAATCCCCAAGATCCTGGAAACCCCCAAGGGGGACAACGACGAGATGGACGCCGTCAATCTAAAGGTCTTGCGGGACCTGGTCAAAATATGAAAAAAAACGAGGAGCTTTCATGAAAGAAAAAGTTGAGATCATCCAGACCGACATCACTAAACTGTCCGTGGACGCCATCGTCAATGCGGCCAACTCCTCACTTCTTGGCGGCGGCGGCGTGGACGGCGCCATCCACCGGGCCGCCGGGGCGGAACTGCTCGCTGAATGCCGGACGCTGAACGGCTGCGCCACCGGCGACGCCAAAATCACCAAGGGTTATCGACTCCCCGCCAGGTACGTGATCCACACGGTCGGGCCGGTCTGGCATGGCGGCATGAAGGGGGAACCGGCGCTTCTCGCCTCCTGTTACCGCCGCTCGTTCGAGGTTGCCCACGCCAGCGGCCTTTCCAGCATCGCTTTCCCCGCCATCAGTTGCGGGGTATACGGCTATCCTCTGGAGAATGCCTGCGTCATAGCCCTCACCGAAACGCGGGCTGCCCTGGGGTGTTACCCGGAGATCAGCCGGGTCGTCTTCGCCCTGTTCGGCGATGAAGCGCTGCAGGTTTACCGGGAAAACTACGGAAAGATCTTCTCTTGAAAGCGGTCATTCAGCGGGTAGGCGCGGCAACTGTCGAGGTTGACGCAAAAATCGCAGGCCAAATCGGGAAGGGGATCCTGGTTCTCCTCGGGGTGGAAAAGGGGGACGGAGAACGGGACGCCGCCTGGCTGGCGGAGAAGATCGCCAATTTACGCATCTTGGAGGATGATAAGGGAAAGATGAACCTTTCCGTCCGGGAGATCGGCGGCGAACTGCTCGCGGTTTCCCAGTTCACCCTGGCGGGAAACTGCGCCAAGGGGAGAAGACCCTCATTCGACTCCGCCGCCCCGCCGGAAGAGGCAAACCGGCTCTATGAGTATTTCGTGGGAAAACTCCGTGAGCAGGGGTTGCCGGTAGAGACCGGCATCTTCCAGGCGATGATGCAGGTGTCGCTCGTGAACGACGGGCCGGTCACGTTTATCCTGGAGAGTTCCCGGTAACAAAGAGAGGGAAGCATGCGCAACAACGGGAGAGAGGAGCGGCCATGACTGAAAAAAAGGAATCGTGCGATAGCAGGATCTGGTGCGCGGAGTGTAAACAGGGGAACTACACCACCGTCGGGAAAAAATACCTGTGTGTCGCCTGCGGCAAGGTCCTCCACCTGGACCATGAGGTCCATCACGAGATATTTCCCCACGTAAGCGGCGACACGGACAATCAGTCCTGACGGAAGAGGGCCGGTCCAAGAAGGTCCATGCGCCGAAGGGGATGCAAACCCGTCCGGCATTTTGCTCATTTCATACGTGAAAGCCTGCAGCGCAGGTTTTTTTTGTCTGCGCGCGGGGAGGAAACTGTTCCCCCGGCGCCTAAGGTTTCCGGCCCTCCCCCGTCAGGGCAGGCCGCCTGCCAAGCTCCCACCCCAGCTGTCGAGTGCTTATCCGTCCGACTATCCTGTCTATCTCCTGCCGGTAGTTCGAGAAGTCGTTCAGCCGGGACATGGTCAGATCCTTGCGGTTGTACATCCCGGAGTCGAGATAGGCCGAGCACTCCGGGTCACCATGGGAGAGCGCGACCGGGGGCTCTCCCTCCATGCCGGAACGGAGCACGCTCAGGAGTTCCGGACGGTCGGTCCAGAACCACCCGGAGGGGGATGCCTCATCGGCCGGGGTGGTCCAGAGAAAGCCCTTGGCCAGGTGGTGAAAGGTCACGAGGAGCGTCCCGTTCGACCGGTCCCAGAAGCAGACCGAACCATCGACGGAGGCGGTTACCAACCTTTCCCCGTCCGCCGTGAAGATACAGGCTGCCAGTGGCTTGTCGTGCCCCTTGAGGTGAATCACCAGCTCGCCGCTGGCTAAGTCCCAAAGCCGGGCCTGGCCGTCTCCACTGCCGATCATGAGCTGCCTGCCGTCCGGACTGTAGGCCAGGGCCGTGACCTTGGCATTTTCGCATTTAAAGTCCCGCACCTTCCTGCCGATCAGGATGTCCCAGAGGTACGTATGGGAATCGGCCCCGCCGGTGGCAGCGTAAGCCCCGTCCGGGCTGATCGCCACGGCATTGATCGCTTCGGAATGCCCCTTCAGCTGCAAGATCCTCCGTGCGCTGGCAACATCCCAGAGCATGGCCGTCTGGTCCGTGCCGCCGGTCAGGACGAACCGGCTGTCCGGGGTGAACGCCACCGCACGAATCCAGAAGGCATGACCCTCCAGGCGGCGACCCGGCTTCTCCCCCTTCAGGTCCCAGATGAGCGCGGTGGTATCCAGACTCCCGGTCACGGCCCACCTGCCGTCGGGGCTCAAGCCCACCGAAGTGATGCCGGTGTCGTGGCCGGTCAGGGTCTTAAGCCTCACCCCTCTCTTCATGTCCCAGAGGATGGCAGTCCAGTCGGAGCTGCCGGTAAGCGCCAGGTCACCCTCCCTGCTGAAGGTCGCCGCGGTTACGGCCTCCTTATGACCCCGCAGCTCTCCCCGCAGCTGGCCGGTAGTCGTGTCCCAATAGAGGGGTGTCCTGCCTGGACCACACACCAGGAGAGAGAGTCCGTCAGGGGAGATGGCGACGTGCGACAGCGGGACGACCCCGTTACCGAATTCCCTCACCAGGCGCCCGCTCAAATCCCAGAGAGAAAGGGAACGGTCGGCGCTCCCCGTGGCGATAATCCCTCCGTCCGGTGCTATCGCCACGCTCCGGACCGCGGCCAGCGTATTGTTGAGGGGGCCGATATATCTGCCGGTCGCAGCATCCCAGAGTCGCGCCGTTCCGTCGCTCGACCCGGTGACGATTATAAGGTCGTCCGGGGTCACCGCCACGGAGTTGATGGGGGCCCCGTGCCCCGCCAGGGTCGCAATGACCTTCTTGCTTGCGACGTCCCATCTCTGCCCGCCGCCGACGGTGTTTCCGGTGACCAGGCTTGAACCGTCCCGGTAAAAGGCAAAGGCCGTAAGCGCCGGGCCCGGTACGGCTAAAGTCATCAGCTTGCCGTTCGTTGCGGCGTCCCGCAGGAGG
>JBGPID010000181.1:0-6378 GCA_041484725.1 Geobacteraceae bacterium
CTGTAAATGAACACGAACAAATCAGCATGTTTGCTTGCACTTGCACAGACCTCTGGCGACTCTTCTGACCTTCCGGATCTTCATGGTTCCCTCCTTTCTTCGCCTTATGCGAGTATTATGGATAAAATCCTACAACTAAAACTTCAGTTGTCAATCGGACAGGGAAGATTATTCAGCATTCTCCTGTAAATTCATAACATCAAGCATTCAGAGTGCGCAAATTCAAAATGCGGTTGCAATTTTGATGTTTGATCTTTCTGATATGCCGGGACCTGCTTCGCATCAGAAACACCTTGACAAAGATCACGTGATTATCTGAAAAGATAAGGATATACTGTAACTACCGTCGAGAATTCAGAAAAATGTCCCGGGATGAAATCGTATGTGCGAGTTCTGTCTGAAACATGGTGAAGGGGAAAAATGGTACCTGCAGGCGAAGAATTATTCCGAAGACATGCTGAGCGATCTCCGCCGGCGCAGGTTCATCGCGCAGTTCGCGGACCGGCAATTATTCAATCGGGAAGTGGCAAAGGGCTTCCGAAGTATCAACCGACTCGAGAAGCTCCCCTGGTTCATAAGAAATCTGCTCATCCGCGTCTTCACACGGAAGATGAAGAGGATGCATTTTGGACAGGTGGTACCCATCGAAGAGATTGAACGGATCTTCGAGTTCGTCACCTCTATCGTTCGTGTTGCCTGCATCTGCAGGCAGAACACCCAAGG
Source organism: Geobacteraceae bacterium (assembly GCA_041484725.1). Classification (GTDB taxonomy): domain Bacteria; phylum Desulfobacterota; class Desulfuromonadia; order Geobacterales; family Geobacteraceae; genus JBGQDJ01. The sequence continues at coordinate 724 of JBGPID010000181.1, forward strand.
AAAAGAAAAGCGCTGCTGCTACGGGATCAGCATGGGGCCCAACGGCGGCAGGCTTATCGACATTTTCCGCGATCTCGACGAGAGCTATGCCAATGGTATTGAGAATGATAAATACGAGGCCCTCACAAAAGAGGAGGCCCTGGCCGCGTTTCGCGCCCATGAACGAGAAGGGTTGTGCCATACCGTCTGGTCATTCCATACCCCCTTCATTGGCGCGATCTGTAACTGTGACCGGGCGGACTGCCTTGCCATGCGCACAACCGTCACCCACGCGATACCCATCCTGTTTCGTGCCGAGTATGTTGCCGAAATCGACGCCGAACTGTGCAATGGCTGTCAGCAATGCATGCGCCTCTGCCAGTTTGGCGCTCTGAGCTACAGCGCCTCGGACGGGAAACCGGTCGTTGACCAGATGTGGTGCTATGGTTGCGGGATCTGCCGTTCGGTATGCACGGCAAATGCGATCACCCTCAAGGATCGCGCCGCATCCCCTGTGGCTGCGAACCTGTGGTAATGCCGGCGCCGCTTTCGAAACGCTCCCACCTCTTATCTTTTTCCAATCAACGGAATGCCTTCCGATACTCCCTGAGCAAAAGCTCCCTGTTGTCGCTGTCGATAACGTCCCAGGGGAGGGTTTCATCTAGCGGGATATCCCGGTAGACGAACTGGTCTGTATCCAGACCGATCTCCTTCGCCCCCTTGCGCCAGTTCCCCAGTTCGGCCGCTCGCACGAGAAGCCCGGCCAGCCGGCGGTCGCCCCGGGAGAGAAGTGCCTGCAGATAGGCGTCCCTGGGACTTTCCGATATCATCCTCAAATTGGCAAGACGGCCAACGGCCTGTTGCAGGTACTTGATCTTCATCTCCAGCGACTTCACATCCTCCATGCCGCACCACTGAAACGGGGTGAACGGCTTGGGGACGAACGGGTTAACCGAAAGGGTGATTTCCCCGAGACGCCCCTTTGCCCGCGCCGCCGCTATGACCCGTTCCCTTATCTCCATGACCAGAGTGACCATCTCCTCCAGGTCGGTCATGGTTTCACTGGGGAGGCCGATGATGAAGTAGAGCTTCAGGTTGAGGATGTCGTTTTCGATCAGCCGGTCACAGGCAAAGAGAATCTGTTCCTCGTTGATCTCCTTTTTGACCAGATCTCGAAGCCGCTGGGAGCCCCCTTCCGGTGCAAGGGCGACGGTCTTGTGGCCGCTTGCCTTGAGGACGTTGATCAGGTCGTCGTCGAGGCCGTCGATGCGCAGCGACGAAACGGAAACTTTCCCTCCCTGTTCGAGGATATACCGGCAGAGTTCGCCGATGCCGCGGTAATCGGAGACCGCCGCTCCCACCAGACCCACCTTGCGGTGTTCTGCAAGCCCTCTGACAACCTCCGCCTTCAATGTTGCCAGGGACCTCTGCCGGTATGGTCGGTAGATGAAGCCGGCGGCGCAGAAGCGGCAGCCGCGGGGACAGCCGCGGGAGAGCTCGATGAGGTACATGTCGGAAAACTCGGTATCCGGGGTGAAGATCGCGGAAACGGTGACATGCCGGTCAAGCTCGTCGGTCCAGACCCTGGTAACGCGGGGGGGCGCTCCCGGAAGGTTATGGATCGCCTCGATCCGCGGCCCGTTGTAACTCACCTGGTAAAAGGCCGGCGCATAGATGCCGGGTAGCCCGGCGGCGCGCTCCAGCAGGTTTTTCCTCTCCAGACCTTCTTCCCGGAGCAGGGCCAGAAGGGGAGGGAGAAGAGCCTCCGCCTCGCCGACGCAGACCAGCTCCATGAACTCGGCCACCGGTTCGGGATTGAGAAAGAGGGCCGCGCCCCCCGCCAGGATGAGGGGATGGCTGTCGTTGCGCTCTTTGGCGAAGGGGGGAATGTCGGCCAGGCTGAAGATCAGGGGAATATGGAGATAATCGCTTTCAAAGGAGACCGAAAAGGCGATGACCGCGAAATCGGCGAGGGGCCTCTGTGATTCGAGGGAAAGGAGCGGCGTCCTTGATTTCCCGTATTCCCGAAGATCTTCAGGGTCGGGGAGGAAGGCGCGTTCGCAGAGGATGTCCGGCTGGGAATTGAGCAACGCATAAACCGCCTGGAAACCGAGGTTGCTCATGGCGGTACGGTAGCGGTTCGGGTAAACGAGGCAGACCGGCAGTTTAACGCCCCACTTTTTCGGGGAGACTCCGCTCTCTTTGGCGAGGATACGACGGTATTTTTCGATGATCTTCCAGGACATATTACCCGATTTCCAGTTGGCCTTTGATCTTCACCATGTAACAGTCAAACATGAATCCGCAGGATTTCCCTGTCACCGGGGGAATCGTCCCGCAAACCCGCATACACGGCAATGGCCTTTTCCAGATCGAGGCTGCGGAGCATCGCCCCTGCATCGTTCAACAGGATGGTTCGCCGGTTGTCGGAAAAAAGATCAAGCGGCATGGTCAGGGACTGACTCCCTCAGTCCTGCCTTGTCAGATATTATGTGTCCTGGCAATAAACCCGGAAAGCTACTTGACGATCTCCGCACTTTCGATGAGCACATCGTACTTGTAGCCCATTCCGAAATTCTTGTCCTTTAGCAGGGTGCCGGTGACGGTAATGGTCTGCCCGTCGACCGGAAGGGCCGTCATGGTGACGACCAGGTCGTGGTTTTTCTTGTCGGCACTGCCGGTGCCGTCCTGGAGATGGATCCAGTTCCGCTTCATGATCCGCTGGGAGACCTTGACGACCTTCCCTTTCACGACCACCTTTTTCCCGTTCAGCTTTCCCCTCTGGGCAAACAGTTCGGCGACGGTATAGGCGTTGGCTCCGCGGGCCTTGTCAATTTTAACGTTCTCCGGGGGCACCATCGCCTCCTTGCTTCCCGGCATGGCCATCTGCTGGGGTTTGCCCTTCGCCCCCTCTTTCGGGACGGGGCCGAGTGAGAAGATGATCCGGTCGAAGGTGCGGTTAAGGGTCCTGCTCTTGAAATTCTTGAACTCCTCGCCCGGAACGAGGCTTACCTTTTTCCCGACGCTGACTTTGGCCTTTGGGAAGGCGACCCAGATCTTTTTTCCCTTTTTCTGCTGCAGGTAGACATAGGTATAACCGCCGCTCTCCATGGTCTCCAGCACCTTGCCGGTAATGGGCGGGGTCTCCTGAGGGGCTGTAATGGGAGGATGTCCCGGAGGAAGGGGGGCGGCCGGCGTCTGTGCGGCTTTATCCGCGCCCAGCGTTGCAACCGGCAGGACCAGGATCAGGGCTGCGACAACAACAAGCAGGATTTTCATGAAGGCTCCTTACATCATCCTTTTCCGGATGACATGATAATGATGATGATTCTTTATAATGCAACCGATTGACAGGTGTCAAACAGAAAGGTCGAGCGTTGCTCTTTTCCGCAATCGGGAAAGATGTATTTCCTGAAACTGGTGATAAAAGCGGAACGAAGCGGAACATCAGAGGCGGCAAGGGAGGAAGAAAGGGTGTGACACACACCTGTGTTTTCTTGATTATTTTTGCGGTTATGGTTGAACGGTCCAGAGCTAACCGACCGCCTGTTTTTTGGTGGTCCGCGTTGAGCGCTTGGTTCGGCAACTGTCTTGCACCAGTTTGATTTCCAGATGACATCCGACAGCCTGAGCATACTTTTTCAGGGTATTCAAAGATGGTGCATGCTTTCCTGCTCCTTCAAGGCGCGAAACGGCGCTTTTTGTCGTCCCCATCCGCTCTGCTACCGCTTCCTGAGTAAGGCCAGATCTGGATCGTGCGGCAAGCATCTCTCGAATAAGCGTGTACTCCTCATCCAAGTCTTCATACGCATCCCTGAAGTCTTTCCGCCTCAACGCCTTTTTGAGGAATGCCTCATGGTCGTGGGGAACCGGTTGATATTTTAATTCAGCCATTCTGAACCTTCTTCAGCCTCTTCCGGGCAATTTTCAATTCCTGCTCCGGGGTTTTTTGGGTTTTCTTCACGAAAGCGTGGAGTATCACACCCGCTGACCAATGACGAAACAGTAAAACACGCGACCGATGCCTTCCCTGCCGTGTGGTCTCAACTCGAAAAGACCTCCTCCCATAGCCCGTGAATGCGGCATGCGCAGATTTGGTCCGAACTCCATCAAAAGCTCTACAATGCGCGCAAAGTCGGCCAAAATGCCGCTGGGCCAAGATTCGATTTCGGCTCTGACACTCGAATAAAAATATTCGATGGTGTAATTCATGCCAGTAATGTTAGCAAATATGCTAACCCATGTCAACCTCTACGGTAGGGGAAAGTTGTAATAACGAGCCTGTCGAATGACCAGCCATTCAACAGTCGTTGTTTGTAGCGTTAGGGAATAAACTGCATTTCCTTAAGTATATGAAGGACCTTCTCCCTCTGGTCGGACGGTACAAGAAGTCGTGCCGGCGAAGGCATCACCCCCATCATATGGAAGAATTCGCCCGAGAAGTGGAAGGTAATTCCCTCGGCATCAAGAGCTGATTTGATAACGAGGATATCCGGCTGACTGGAGGTCTCAAAAACCGACACTAAATCATGTGGATCGGCATCGGGTTGAACTTCATCCGGTAAAACGTCTACAAGTGGGACTTCGCAATCAGCGCATTTGGTGAACCCTTCTCTGTATTCACTTTTGCAACGAGGACAAAACATTATTGATCCCTTTGAAGTTATCTTCCAAACGGGCATGGAAATGACCGCTGTCTTTTCGGATGGGTCCATTTTCCTGGGCTGGAACTTCTTCGTATGCCGTGACAGTCTTAAAGGCCCTTTTTTGCCTGTAAAATAACGTAGCTCCAAGGCTAGAAAAGGGGCTAATAATGACACTTTACGTTGTTATTACGGCCTATTAGCTTGGTCCGACCCCAAAGTGCTAGTTGTTGACCGCTCCACTGGCCTTGTTGGGATTTCAGTTTTCTGCTTTCTTTCTCAATTTGGGCATTATAAAGAAAATATAAATGATGCTCACAACGTAAAAGCCATAGACAAAAGATGGTGGATAGTGAAGTGTATGATGAACCGTTACATTGACATTTGAAGGGAATCCTTTCCCTGCCTCCATCGCTTGTTTGTAGGTCTCAATCATTTCTTGAGTTTTTGGTGCATCAGGATTTATATGCCAATATTTTGATAAAAATATCTCGGATACGTATAGAGGCAACAGGAAGTAAATGGCTTTGATACGATTGAAAAACAAAACCAAAATAGCTGACAACCCAAGAAGGATATGTATAGCAAGCTTACTAATAAATAAAAATAGCCGTGTCCAGGTGAAAACGTCAGTAAGAGGGGACCATACGATTAGAATGCTAATTATCAAAGATAAGCCGATCGCGTAGTCCGTTAAAAATAGTACGCTGAGTATTTTATTGATAGTTTTATATGACATTATGTTTACCTATCTTACTTTCCAACGTCGTAGGGTTAGACATTAGGGTCAGGTCTTGAGTGCGGCCGGGCAAGGTCGCGTAATCTAGCGGGTGCGAATCCCGCCCCGGAAGGTTGGCCAGCCACCGGGTAGCGAGCCCTTGGAGGTTGTGTGGTAACATACAACTTTAAGCGTAGGACAGCAAGCAGACAGGCCGTAAGCCGCAAGGTTGAAGGGAAAGAGCCCCGTAAGTGACGCGATGGGAAGGACGACGCAGTTTGAGATGACGGAAGTCAATACGAGCATCAACGATAC
>JBGPID010000182.1:0-6317 GCA_041484725.1 Geobacteraceae bacterium
CGCCAAAGGCGAGCCCGCAGAGGAATGCCCCGAGATAGAGATAGGCGGGATGATCCTCGCCCGTCCGGAATTTGTCGCGCCACAGGAGGAGGAGATAAAAAACCATGGCGCTTAAGAACGCTATGAGCGGATACGGCTTATCGTGGTTGGACTGGAGCCAGAGCCTGGCGGAGAAAGCAAAAGTCAGGGAGGCTGAGAGGGCGATTGCCCGCTTGTAAAACGCGGAAAGGCCCTTGTCCCTTGTCAATTCCTCCCCTGCAAGCATATGGGAGACCAGCAGATAGACCCCATAACAGGCGATTGCCGCGGAGAGGGCGGTGGCAATGTTGACCCGGCAGGCGATGTTGCCGAACGGCAGGTAGGTAAACGGCTTGGCATAATTGATAAAAAGCGGATAGCCGGGTGAATGGGCAGACCCCAGTGAATAAATCGCGGTAATGAATTCACCGCTGTCAAAAAAAGTGACAGTGGGAGCCAGCGTCAGGAGATAGATAAGTAACGGCACGATAACCGACAGGACCGCAAATATATCGATCCGTCGCAGGGCATCGTTAATCAAGGAGAGACTCCTCCCGTGCGGTTTTTTTTCTCATCTCCGCCAGTGACACATTATCACGCCAGAGGTAATATAATCCGAGAATAATTACGGGGAAAAAATTTATCCCATGGATAATCAGCGCAATACTTAAGGCCTTTTCTTTCTGGATGTTGAATGCCATGAGCCCATAAACACAAGCGGCATGGTAAGTCCCCACGTATCCGGGGGAAGCCGGCACCATAACGGCAAATACCAGAAAGACCATGATAAACATCGAGGCCGTTATCGGGAGGATTATGCCGAATGAGCGGAGCATCAGATCCACCGGCCAGATGGCAAAAGCCCATATGACAAATGACGACAAAAGAAGAACAATAAGTTCCGCTGGCCTTGAAGAGATGCGCACCCCTTCGATAAAAGAACCGAGCAGGGGAATGACCTTCCCGCTAACCCTGGCAGGAAAAGGTTTCAACAGCCTGCCGATCAGGTTGATGGTTTGCAGCGTCCTTTTTTTCAGGATAAAGAGAAAAGCTATAACAACAAAATAGATTGTCAGGGTGATGTATCCCCCGACTACCAGGCCGTGTTGCACGCTTTCCATGCCGGGAGGGAGCTTGACGGTAAAGAAGGTGAAAAGGAGGATCAGCAGGACCGTAAAGCCGTCAAACAGGCGGTCGATGACGAGAGATGCAAATACCGCGCTCATGGCGATCCCTTCCTTTTCCCCCAGAACATAGGCCCGGACAAATTCGCCCAGTCGGGCAGGCAGGATGTTATTAGCCATGTAACCGATCATGGTGGCGGGGAAGAGGTTTTTAAGCCGCGTTTTCTTGATGGGCAACAGGAGAAAGTACCAGCGCACCGCCCGGAAAAAATAACTGACAAAGGTGAAGAGCAGAGCCGGCCAGAGGTAACGGTAATCCATCTCCCTGAAAGCGGCGAGCAATTTATGAAAATCGATCTTCCGGAACAGCAGGAACAGGAAGAAAAGGCTTATCCCGAGGCCGATCCAGAGTTTTTTGTTATGGAACCTTTTCGACACATTAATCCTTTCCCGGGTATTCATGGTATTCAATGATCGATGTGTCTGGCAAAATCTCTCTGCACCGCGCAACATCGGCTGTAATAGCCGTTTGCAGGGCAACGGCGTCCGGAAATTTCCGTTCGTCACGGATTCTTTCCACAAAAAAGACCCGCAGGTCCCGCCCATAGAGATCACCGGCAAAATTAAAAATAAATACCTCAATCGCAATTGCCTCATCGCCAAAGGTGGGATTGGGGCCGATGTTGCACGCCCCGTCATACATCTCCCGATCTATTTTTACCTTAACCGCATAAACCCCGTTTTTGGGGATCAGCTCCTTTTCCGTCTGCAGATTGGCGGTCGGAAAGCCGAGCACCTTGCCGCGATGATGTCCGTGAACAACCTTCCCGCCGATGGAAAAATGCCTTCCAAGGGGGGCTACCACATCCCGGACATTGCCGTTCTCAATCATTTTCCGGATATTGGTGCTGCTGAAAATGGTTTTCCCGTCCCATATCGGTTCCAGGACCTCCACTGCAAAACCGAATTCACTCCCCAGTTGGCGTAAAAGCCCTATATTGCCTTCTCTTTTACGGCCGAAAGCATAATCATAGCCAATTATCAGCTTTTTTATGCCGATGGTTCCAATCAGAATATCCCTGACAAATTCCCTTGCGGTAAGTGCCGCGAACTGTTTTGTAAAAGGAATGACAATAAGATAATCAATGCCTGAAGCCTGGAGAAGAAGCTCCTTCTCCTCATACGTGCTGATAAGTCTGAGCTTCTTCCCCGATTGGAGCACCTTGAGGGGATGCGGCGCAAATGTGATGACCACGGATACGCCGTCAAGTTCTTTAGCGGCCTGATTCAGCTTTCGAAAAATCTGCCGATGTCCCATATGCACACCATCGAAATTGCCAATGGTGGCTACCGGATTTTTCAGCGCGCCTATATCTGACAAATCTCGTATAATTTCCATAACAGTCGATAAGTATTACTTAAATCACCCATTTTTGTCAAAGTATTTCTGGAAAGGACGGATGGGTGTTCCCTGCACCCACGATGAAAACATTTTCTTATTGACAAATGGTCCTGTTCTCTGATAGAAAAAACAAACCTTGAATAGCGCACCATTTTGCACGCTCCAGTCCGCATCGGGGCGTGTTTTTTTGTCCAGGGATTAAGGGGAACATCGGACCGCCTTGCACTAGAGGCGGTCTTTATGCTTCCTGGTAGTGGGTCGCATCACCGAAAAGAAGACGGAGGATACAGCAGTGAAAAGACTTGGCAAAACCTGCATCGAGTGCAACAGCGGCATCATCGGCAAGACAGAGGAGAGAGAACTTCGCCAGTTCCGCTTCGAGAGGATCGAATTCGCCTGCGGCGCGACCCTGGAATCGTTCCACACCGCCAACGGCAACGTTGGCCGGGCCATCCACAGCGGTTGCACATCGACCGGGTAACACAACGCATGACGGCGCCGAAAAAGTGACGGCGGGCTGGCAAAGCCGGCCGACCCTTTCTGTCTTTATTTAGTTCCCAAATTGGAAACTAACAGTGTCTCATCCGGAGTTTCCGGATGGACACTATTTAGCCGTTACAGAAAAAGCCTGCGTAAAGCAGGCTTTTTTTTCACTTTTGGCCCGGTAGTTGTGTAAAGTAACAGCACTTAAGTCTCAGGTCACCGCAATGTCGAGGTTTCCTTCCCACAGGCCGTGGAGGTTGCAGAGCTGTCTCGCCACCAGGGTCACCTTCCCTTCCGGCGCTGCTTCCCTGGGGAGCGTCACTGTAAAAATCACCCGCGGTTTCAGGTACCCTTTCGGCTGCAGGTCGATCCTTCCGGCCGGTTCATTACCGATACTTAGCTCAATATATTCGATCCAGTGGCTGGGCCCCATCACATGGAGCGTTTCGCCGACCGCCACCTCGACGGTGAACGGCTCACCCGCCTTTACCGCGGCCGGGGCGCTGAGCACCGGCGCGTGACTTTTTTCCAGCGGCGTCTTGCCGGCGGGGTCCTTCACCCGGTTGATCCCTTCGAAAAGCGACTGCTCAACCTTTGTCGGGAAGTAGCGGACGGCCGCCATGGCCGGTCCGGCAAGGCCCGCAGTGATTGAGCCGGCGACCGCGGCTTGCAGAAAAGTCCGTCTGTCCATTTTGTTACCTCCTTTTTGATGCCGCATGCTCGCGAGAGCAGCACGGAACTGTTTTCATCAAAGTGTAGCGTGCGGCAAGGGGAAGTCAATTCGCCTCTCCTTTTGTCGGCTCTTTCTGCAAATCCCTATAATCTTCCCTTACCTATTAAATACCTGCTGTTCAGGAACCAATTATCTAGTATAATTTGAATAAAGGATTAATAATCCGAACTTGCGGCGGCCTTCCGACAGCCGGGAAGAGGTGGATAATGATTGAAAGCGATGCCATGGAAAGCGACAATTCCAAATTACAACGTCTTATTGAACTGGATAAAGGTTCCTTGCCTGCCGACGGAGGGGACAATTTCAACCGGCTGATATTCGCCAGGAGCCCCTATCTCCTGCAACACGCAGAGAACCCCGTTGACTGGTTCCAATGGGGGGATGAGGCCTTTGCCAGGGCGAAGAGCGCGGACAAACCGGTGTTTCTCTCCATCGGTTATGCAACCTGTCACTGGTGCCATGTGATGGAGCGGGAGTCGTTTGAAAATCGGGAAGTGGCCGCCGTACTGAACCGTCACTTTGTCTCGATCAAGGTTGACCGTGAGGAACGACCTGATATCGATGATCAGTATATGACAATTGCGCAGATGATGCTGGAGGGGGGAGCGGGGTGGCCGCTCACTCTCTTTCTTGACCCTGACAGGAAACCTTTTTACGCGGCAACCTATATTCCCAGGCAAGCCCGTCCGGGAATGGCCGGGATCATTGAAATCCTGGAACAGATAGCGGAAGTCTGGCAGACAAAACGGGAAGTGGTGGAAAGCACATGCGACTACAATATAAAAAATCTGGTTGCGAATGCTGAACCGACCCCTGCGGCGATACCTGAAAGTGGCGTCATCAGCGAGGCATATGGAAATCTGGCGATGATTTATGACCGGGAGTGGGGAGGTTTCGGCACGTCGCCCAAATTTCCCAGGCCGCTTTTTCTCTCTTTTCTCCTGAGCTTCTCGAAAAAAGGAGGGGAGCCCAAGTCGCTGGCAATGGCGGAAGAGTCGCTGCAGATGATGCGCAAAGGGGGGATTTACGATCAGTTGGGGTTCGGTTTCCATCGCTATTCCGTGGATCAGCAGTGGCTGGTCCCCCATTTTGAGAAGATGCTCTATGACCAGGGGATGCTGGCCATTGCCTATCTGGAAGCCTTTCAGATTACCGGTAACACTTTCTATAAGGACGTGGCGGAGGAGATATTCGACTATGTGCAACGTGAGATGACATCGCCCGAAGGGGGTTTTTACTCAGCCCTTGACGCCGATTCTGAAGGTGTGGAAGGGAAGTATTACCTCTGGACCCCGGCGGAAGTGCGTGCGATCCTCGGCGAGGGGGCTGCGGAGAAGGTATGCAGCCTTTACGACATCACGGAGCAGGGGAACTTCGAAGGTGAAAATATTCCGCATCTGCCTCTTTCCGTCGAGGCGTTTGCCGCCAACTCCGGAATATCATCGGCAGCCCTTTCAGCCGACCTGGAAGGGTGGCGTAAGCTGCTCCTCAGCGCTCGGGAAAAGAGGGTTAAACCACTCCGGGATGAAAAGATTCTGACCGCCTGGAGCGGCTTGATGATTGCCGCGCTGGCCAAGGGTTTTGCCGTAACGGGTGTGCGCCGTTACCTGGATGCCGCCGCGGGTGGGGTGAAGTTCGTGAGAAAACACCTCATGGCGGTGGATGGTCGCCTCATGCGCAGCTGTTATGCGGGGGAATCGGCCATACCCGGGTTTCTTGAGGATTATGCCTTCTATGTCTGGGGACTCATCGAGATGTATGGGGCGACACTCGAAGAGGAATATCTCCTTGACGCGATTGCCTTAAGCAAAGAGACCCTGCGCCTGTTCGTGGACGAATTCAGTTTTGGGTTGTTTGATTCCGGCAGCGACATGGAAAACGTCCTGGTCAGGAAGAAAAGTGCCGTTGACGGTGTAATCCCGTCCGGCAACTCCGTGGCCGCCATGAATTTCCTGAGGCTCGGCAGAATAACGGCAAAACAGAGTTTCATAAAAGAAGGGGAAGGTATTCTCCGTGCCATTATGGGCGATCTGCTGGCCCAGCCGATCGGCCATCTCCATGCCGTTGCGGTTCTGGATTATCTGCGCGACCCGGATGTTGATATTACACTGGTCGGCAGACGCGACGACCCTGAGACGGAAGATATGCTCCGCGCTATTACCGGGAGATTTATTCCCGGGCTGGTGTTGCACTTCAAAGATGCGGAAACTGAGATCACCGATTACAAGAGCCTGGGGGGGCGGACGACCGCCTATGTCTGCTCGCAAGAGACCTGCAGGCCGCCCGTTGCCGGACGCGAATCACTGGAGCGGATACTGGACGAGGTCGCGGCTTAATACGCTTACGGCACTACCTAATGTATTAGGCGCTTAGCGCAAAAACTCATGACAACATGTTGTCAGAAAACATGTTAAGTACTCAACTTTCGCAGTTAAAATAAATGTGTAACATGCTGTAATTATAAGTAGTATAGCGTCGCAAACTGGGTTAAAATGGCTTTGTTCCCCAACAAATCCACTAACACAGAAAGACGACGCTATGGACCAGATTGTAGCAG
>JBGPID010000183.1:0-6296 GCA_041484725.1 Geobacteraceae bacterium
CAACAGCGACCCATACGGAGCAGGCTGGATCTGCAGGATCGAGCTTGCCGATCCCGAGGGAGCAATAGACGGGTTCCTCCAGGCGGAAGCATACATGGAGCTGATGAAGGGAAAGCTTGTAAGGAGGGCGGGGTAAAAAGGCAGACTGAAGGTTGAAGGCTGAAGACTGAAGACTGTCGGGATAAAGATAAAACAGAGAGAGAGACATGGTAAACATTATGAGCGATCAAAAGAAAGTGGCTGTATTCGCATGCAGCGGCATTGGAAAACCCCTGGGCTCGGTAGCCAGGGAGATCGGTTACGAACTGACTGAGAGGGTCAGGCCGGACACGACCGTCCTGACTTGCCTCGCTCTCCTGGTGATCAATGACCCTGAGGCACGGAAGCTGATAATGGAAAATCCGGTAATAGCCATCGACGGCTGCGTCCTGGACTGCGCAAAGAAGAGCTTGGAAGCAAATGGAGCAAAGGTCGTCAGGGCCTATCAGTCTATCGATTTCTTCAAAAAACACAACCATCTGAAACCGGAGGGGATAGCCGAATTGAACGAGGCGGGCAAAAAGCTCGCCGCACTGGCGGCCGATGAGCTGGCCGAGGTGGTGGATGAACTCTTAGCGGAGGAGGCAAAAAATGTCTGACAAGCCCGGGAAGGTAGGGATCATATCATGCAGCGGCGAGGCCATTCCCGGGGGGACCATCTCCAGAGTCGCCTGCCGCAAGGTCCTTGAGGAACTGCGGCCAGGCAAGAGCGTCACCATTTGCCTGCCACTCTTCATTGCCGGAGGCGAGGAGGAGCGGATGTTCGCCGACTTGTTCCCCACTATAACCGTTGACGGCTGCGAGAAGAGGTGTGCGGCCCTGGGTACTGCAAACCTCTCGGGAAAGCCGTCGAGAACCCTAATCGTCACCGAAATCCTGAAGAAAAGGGGTATTCCTCCCACGACAAAGCTGAGAAATCTGGGTGATGAGGAAAAGGCAGCGGCCCTGGCGGTTGCTGAGGAGATCGCCGCTGCCATCGACGAGGTTCTGGCAACGGAATGAGGAGGGGAAATGGCTGATTACAAAAACATGGTGGAATGGCGCGGCAACCATCTGGGCTTTACATGGTGTCAGAACGGCGTCGATATGGAATTTTCGGCTCCGCCCGACCTCTTCGGCAAGCCGGATCTTCTTACTCCCGAGGACGCCTTCATGGCGGCAGCCAATACCTGTTACCACATGATGGTCATCTGGGCCATGGAGCGCTTCAGAATAGAACTCGTCTCTTTTGAATGCGAGGCTGAAGGGGAGGTGGAGGAGTTCATGGACCGGACTTCATGGTTCAAAAAGGTGACCCTCTCTCCCAGGGTGGTGGTAAAGGGGAAACCCGAAGATGTTGTGCGCCGCGCCCTCGATATGGCACTCAAATACTCGACGATCTGCCAGTCGCTCAAATCCGAAGTGAGCATCATCCCGACCATAGTGATCCAGTAAATAGTGAGCGATTAATGGGAGAAATAATCATGAAAATCGAAGTTCTCGGCATCGGCTGCGCCAAATGCAAGAACCTCTACGACAACACTAAGAAGGCACTGGAAGAAAGCGGCAAGAGCGCCGAAGTTGTGAAGGTGGAGGACATCCCCTCAATCATGAAATACGGGGTCATGAGCACCCCGGCGCTGGTCATCGACGGTCAGGTGAAATCCTCTGGCAAGGTTGTCTCTGTCGCCGAGATCATGGGAATGCTGTAGAGCATCACAAACTCGCTCCATTATCACAAAAACCGAAAGGAACAACCATGAAACATTGCATGACGGCCGTTGCCGTTACCCTGATGTTTGCCGGTGTTGCATGGGCCGAGTTACCTTCCGCCACCGACGCCGTCGTCAAGCAGGCCCTTACTTCCGGCAAGCCGACGGTCATCGACCTGGGTGCCCGTCACTGCATCCCCTGCAAGAAGATGGCGCCGATCCTGGAAACCCTTTCAGTTGAATATCGCGGAAAGGCTTCAGTGCTCTTCATCGACGTCAATGAAGACCTGCCAGCTGCCATGAAATTCCATATCCAAATGATCCCGACTCAGATTTTCTTCAATGCCCAGGGGAAAGAGGCCAAGCGCCACATCGGCTTCATGGAGAAGGGCGATATCCTGAAGGAACTGAAGGCTGCGGGGCTGAAATGACCTTTCTCGACAACATTGAGCAGATTATTGCCGCCTACCCTTTACTCGCATTCGGCGCGGTCTTCCTGGCAGGGGTCATCTCTTCGGCGTCCCCATGCGTGCTGGCCACTATCCCCCTTGTGATCGGCTTTGTCGGAGGATACGCGGACGGGGACCGCAAAAAAGCTTTCCTTTATTCCGTTGCATTTGTTTTAGGCCTGTCCATAACCTTCACCGTCTTTGGGGCGGCTGCCGGGCTTCTGGGGACCCTGTTCGGTACGCTGGGTGGATGGTGGTACATGGCTGCCGGGACCGTGGCTCTGGTGATGGGGGGGCAGATGATAGGGCTTTACAAGATAAGGCTCCCGGTCAGGCGTGACTATCGTCCGAAACAGGGGGGAATTATCGGCTCGTTTCTGCTGGGGCTGTTCTTCGGGGTGGTTTCCTCTCCATGCGCCACACCGGTCCTGGTAGTGATACTCACCTTGGTCGCCACCAAGAGGGAGGTGCTTTACGGCGTTGCCCTTCTCTTCACCTATGCCTTGGGGCACACCCTGCTGATGCTTGCCGCCGGGACATTCACCGGTTTTGTGGAGGGGTTCGTCAAGGCCCGCGGCGTTGTCAACTTCTCCCTGTGGGCAAAACGTGTCAGCGGATTCGTGGTGGCGATGGTGGGTGGGTGGTTTGTCTGGCAAGGCTTCTGAATGTGCTGGTGATGAAGCGCTACGGGAAATAACGGACAATGATCGGTTATTACATGACAGCGTCCCGCTGGTTAACTGTTGCTGTTGATGATCGTCCCCGGCGCCGCTGTCGAGGCTGGTTCCGGGAGGTTATCACCTTAATAACACATCCCATTCAGTAACACCCCCGAATCAATATCCCCTTGCAGTCAAACCGATTATAGGTTATCCTAAGAAAATATTTAGAAATCCGGGTTTCTCTACGGCATTGCGTAAGTAATTGCCGTTTTTTAGCATTTTAAGTGGTCTATCCAGGCCCCTGATGACGCGGGATTAGTGAACGTATGCCGAGTGTGGTGAGGAAGTCGACATTTAAACTGCTCCGTGAAGAATTATCGGCCTGTCTGGCGGAAAGCGAGGCCGATCCTGCGGAATCTAGGGTGAAAGCGGGTTGTGAAGGCGATCCCGCCGATCAGTCGGCAATTGATTCCTTACTTTCGTCTCTTCGGAACAACGGGGATGTGACGAGGCTCTCCCCCGCCGATATTCTCAACTTCGGCATTCATTGCCATCTGGATTTTCACCGGCTCATTGCCCTCGTGGTGAAGGGGGAGTGGGAGAGGTATGTATCACCCCGGCTCTCTGCCGGAAAAACCGTTGAGGATATATTCAGCGAAGGGCTTTCGGCAATACGGGATCTGTCCAGTGGCTTCAGCATGGCCATCGACGCTGCGGGCCTCTACCGGCTCTTCGAAGGAGATGGCCGCCTTGCCAGCAGCAACGGTTACGATGAAAAGGATTTCCGGGACCTGGTAAGACACATGATTCTGGCGGAAGTCCACCTGTTTGCCGGACAAAGTCCGGAACTGGCAAATTTCGTCACCGGTGAGGAAGCGCAACGGGCCCTGCTGAAAGGGGTCTCGGCAGATGCCGCGGAAGAGTTCTGGAAAAAGAAAAGGTTCTGGATAGAGTTGGAGAACGAGGTGGGAGGGCTACTCCTGAAGCTTGAGCAGCAGACCCTCAGAAACCGGAAGGTGCACCGTAAATGGATGTCCATCTTCGGCCATGTTTACATTCCACTGGTTGAGTCCGAATACCGTTTCACTTCCCTTACCTATCGCATCCGCTGCAAGGAAGAGGACCCGAATCTCTCCCTGGAAGAGTTGGAGGAACTGGAGGAGGAGAACCGCCAGGTTGAAGAAGAACATCTGGCAAGGCTTAAGAAGAATGCTCTGGCCATCAGGATGGACCTCCCCGGCCCGGGGGGAATGCCTCTCGATGACGAAGAGATGGATGAGTATGAGAAGGAGTGCAAGAAACTCCTGAGAAAGATATGGCGCCTCACTCATCCGGACAGGATCGAGCAGGAGAAGTTCACTCCGGAGCAGAAGAAAAAACTCCGCGCCTATTTTGAAGAGGCGGTGCCGTACCAGGACAGGGGGACTCTGGATGATGAGGAGGTAGTCCTTGCAATGCGTTCACTGGAGGCGCTGCAGGATCTCCTGGCAAAGGTGGAGGCCGTATGGAAGAGCATGGGGATCGATTGCAATGAGCAGTCCGTCATCCAGGGGGAAACGCTGACGGAACAGTTCGCCTGGCTCGATGCGCGAATCATTGCCCTTGAGGAGGAGTCCGGACAGGTGAGAGCGGAGCTCATGGCTTCCGTAAATGACCCGGAATACAAGGAAATGGTGGCGTGCATGGCCTCATCCGAGCAAATTGACAGGATAACGGAAGAGATGTCAACCAAACTCACATGGTTCGATGAACAGAACAAACGCCTCGAGCAGAGGCTCGGGGAGCTTTTCGGAGATAATTCCCTGAAGTATTAAAACAGGTATTTTTAAAGAGTTTGTATGAAAAAGGACCTTACAATATTTGCTGGACAGGGGCGGGAGCTCTCCACCATGCTGGGAATGCTTGATATCTCCGTTCCCGTCAAGAAACTGGTGCACAGAACAGGTGGACACACCGCCGGGATCAGTTCCCTGGCGATCAGTCCGGACGGGAAACAGGTGGTTACGGGGGGTGCCGACCGTATTGCGATACTCTGGGACCTGAAGTGCTCGGCCATGCTGGCATCCTTTGTGGGCCATGGGGCCGAAGTCAAGTCCGTGGCGTTCAGCCCCGACGGCAAGCATATTGCGACCGGAGGCGGCGACCATTTGGCGATGGTGTGGGATGTCATAACCGGCAAAAGGGTTATGACGCTGACAGGTCATAACTCCTGGGTCCGTTCGGTTGTATTCAGCCCTGACGGCAAATATCTTGCGACCGGGAGCGGAGACCGAAAGGCAATGATCTGGGATATCGCTTCCGGGGCCCGGGTTCGCTCTTTTGAGACAGGCTCCCACATCACGGCAGTGGCATTCAGTCCCGATGGGGAGTATCTGGCTGCGGGGGAATGGGACACAACAACGGGGCTCTGGGAAAGGGTAAGCGGCAGACGGGCCATGACATTTGCAGGACATGCCAAAGAGGTAAGGTCCGTGGCCTTTGCTCCGGATGGCAGATGCCTTGCCTCAGGGAGCGGTGACAGGACAGTCGCTCTCTGGGATACGGCAAGCGGCACGATGGTCAGGACCTTTACCGGTCATTCCTCGCCGGTTACCCATGTTGCCTTCAGCCCGGATGGGAAGCAAATCTTGAGCGGAGGCCTGGACGGGACAATAATCCTCTGGGAGACCGGAACCGGCCGGAAGGAGCTGTCTCATGCCGCTCACAGCGGAGAAGTCAGGTCCGTGGCCTTCACCCCTGATGGTGCTCATTACCTGACTGCGGGGGCAGACGGTGGGGTATTTATCTGGGCAGCCGGAAGCGGGGAAAAGGTCGGGGAACTATCCGGGCATACAGCTGCTGTAGAGTCGATGGCAGTGGCCCCAGTCGGCAATCGGCTGGTGACGCTGCATGCGGGCGGGAACGCGACAATCTGGGATATTGAAACCGGCAGAAGGGAAATGTCCCTGCAGGGTGATTCCGCGGGCATAACGGCGATCGGCTTAAGCAGGGACGGAAGCAGAGTGGCGACCGGCAGTGCCGATGCAGCCATAACAGTCCGCGAAACGGAAACGGGAATGGTTGTCGGTTCATTTGCCGGCCACACCTTGAGTATTACCGCACTTTCCTTCAGTCCCGACGGAAAATGGCTGGCAAGCGGCGGACTGGACAGCATGGTATTCATTCATGAAGTGGAAAGCGGCAGGCGGATCGGCCCTTTGACCGGACACCGCTTCTGGATACGCTCTGTTGCCTACAGTCCGGACGGGAAGTGGCTGGCGACCGGCAGTACGGATAAATCCGTTGTTGTCTGGGATGCAGCGAGCGGCAGACGGCTCATTAACTTTAGGGCGCACCGTTACCCTGTTACCTCGGTCGCCTTTACTCCGGACGGTAAATGGCTGGTGACAGGAGGGTGCGACCGCAGAACGCTGATCTGGGACATGGCAACAGGCGGCAGAATCATGGAGTGCGAA
>JBGPID010000184.1:0-6278 GCA_041484725.1 Geobacteraceae bacterium
CTTTTCGATGAAGGTATCGGAGGTTGGGAGGTAGGCTTCCGGCTGGTAGTAATCGTAGTAGGAGACGAAATACTCCACGGCGTTTTCCGGGAAGAGCTCCCTGAATTCGCCATAGAGTTGCGCGGCCAGGGTCTTGTTGGGAGCGAGCACCAGCGAGGGGCGACCGGTGTTGGCGATGACGTTGGCCATGGTGAAGGTCTTACCGGAGCCGGTCACCCCGAGCAGCACCTGATCACTGTCGCCGCGCAGAGTCCCCGCAGAGAGCTCTTCGATGGCGCGCGGCTGATCGCCGCGCGGTTTGTAGTCGCTGACCAGTTTGAAACTATCCATGATTTGAGTACTATAGCATTATCCGGGGGGAAATTTAACCCTTTACCTAACCACTTGATTTTTTGCCGCCGCAATGCGATACTCACAAAAAAACCAGATGGAGGTTTGCATGTTCGGAATCGGTATGCCTGAACTGATCGTCATTCTTGTTATCGTCCTGGTGGTATTCGGCGCCGGGCGGCTCCCGGAGATCGGCAATGCGTTGGGGAAGAGTATCAAGAACTTTAAACGGGCCACGGAAGGGAAGGACGACATAGAGATAAAGCCAAAAAAAGAGGATGATCACAGGAAGGAGGGGTAATTATCAGGGAAGCTTCTCCCTGAGAATATCCTTCAGATTATCGAGGAAATTGCTGAGTTCCTCCGCTGGAAGCGGCCGGCTGAAAAAATATCCCTGCATCTCCATACAGTTCAGAGATTCCAGCACCTTCCGTTGCCCCTCTGTTTCAACCCCCTCTGCGATTACGTTCAGATTGAGGTCTTTTGCCATACCGATTACCGCCGTGGTGATTGCCTCGTCGCTTAAGTTGGAACAAATGCCGTTAATAAAGGACTGGTCGATTTTCAGCGTATTGATGGGAATTTTCTTGATATAGCTGAAGGTGGAATAACCGGTGCCGAAGTCGTCGATGGAGATATGCACCCCCAGCCTGCTCAACCTGCAGAGCGTCTGCACAGCGGCTTCCTCGTTGCGCAGTATGATATTCTCCGTTATTTCCAGCTCCAGCCAGCAGGGTTCCAGGCCTGTATCCGCGAGTACTCTTTCCACCATCTCCGCCAGATTGAAAATCTGGAACTGTCTGGGGGAGAAATTCACGGCAACGCGCATGGGGGGATAGCCCGCATCCTGCCAGGCTTTATTCTGCGCACAGGCCGTGCGGAGCACCCATTCCCCGAGGGGTATGATGAGACCGCTTTCTTCCGCCAGGGGAATGAAGCGGGTCGCCGGGAGCATGCCGAATTCCGGGTGAATCCAGCGTGCCAGGGCTTCAATCGAGCTGATCCGGCCGGTTTTGATGTTGATCTTGGGCTGGTAATAGAGGAGGAACTCGCCCCGCTCCAATGCCATGTGCAGGCTGGTTTCCAGTGTCTCCCGCTCGGAGGCGGGGGAATCCGTGACAGGTTTGAAGAGGCAGTATCTGTCCCTCCCTTCCTCTTTGGCACAGTACATGGCGATGTCCGCGTTCTTGACCAGGGTTTCAGGGTCTCTGCCGTCGCGAGGGAAGATGCTGATCCCAATACTGGCGCTGATGGATAGCTCAAGATCAGGAAGAATGAAGGGTTGGGCGAATGCGCCGATGATCCGTTGCGCCACTCTGACCGCTCCATGTACATCTTTGAGTTCCGGCAGGAGGATGATGAATTCATCCCCCCCCCGCCGGGCAACGATATCTCCTTCACGACTGCAGCACTCTTTCAACCTTTGCGCCGTTGCCCGGAGGAGTTGATCGCCGACGGGATGTCCGAGTGTGTCGTTTATATTCTTGAAACGGTCAAGATCGAGAAAAAGCACGGCAAGCATCCGGCTGTGGCGCTGGGCCTGAGTCATCGTATTTTGCAGGAGTTCCTGGATAAAGTAGCGGTTGGGCAGGCCGGTCAGAGAGTCGTAATAGGCCATTTGCAGGATGGTTTCCAGTTTCTGCTTCCGCTCGGTGATGTCTTCCTGCCTGGAGAGGAAATTGGTGACCTTCCCTGTTGCATCGGTAATGGGGGAGATAGATTCGGAGACCCAGAATAATTCGCCGCTCTTCTTCCTGTTGCGGAGTTCCCCCCACCACTCTTCACCCGCGGAGATCGTCTTCCATAACCGCTGGTATTCCACTTGCGGAGTTTCTCCGGATTTCAACATCCGCATATTTTTGCCGACCGCTTCCACAAAGGTGTATCCCGTCAGGCGGGTAAATCCCGGATTTACGAATTCGATCGTCCCTTCCGTATCGGTGATGATGTTGGCGACCGGCCCCTGATCGACGGCACGGGACAGCTTGCGGAAAAATTCCAGCTGTTCGCGGACCTGCCGTTCCTGTTCAATGTAGGTCATGCAGGATTTGATTACGGATACGAGCTTGTTGTGGTCGATCGGCTTCAGCACGTAATGGTTGATGCCGATATCGATCGCTTCCAGTATCCGATTTATGTCGCTGACTGCCGTGATTACGATAATCCGCGTCTCTTTACTCAATTCTCTTATCTCTTTTGCCATCCGGATGCCGTCCATCATCGGCATCCTTACATCGGTAACCACTATATCGGGAAGATGCTTCCTGAATGCATCCAGTCCCGCTTGACCGTCCTCTGCCACGATCAGGGTCGCATCGGGAATTTTTTTGCTTACCAGCAGCGTTATTATTTCCCTGGTGGACTCGTCATCTTCGACGTAGAGAATCGTTGACTTATGGGTTCCATTTATGGAGATTTGCATCTACTTCCCGTGCCTCCCTGTAACGAAATCCCGGATACGATTTGCCGGCGGCTCTTCACCGCCCCGTCGCCATTTCGCAGTCAAACCCATATGAGTCTATAAACGAGCTTTCCAGAGTTAGATTTAATTATATTCTATTTTTCTCTCTCCGCAAGCCACTTCACACTAATGAAGAACGGCAGGGTGAGACTAGATACGCACCAGCCGGTATTTCCTTTGCCCCAGGCCGAGTTTTTCCGCATGTTCCAACTGGATTTCCCAATCGATGTCAGGATGCACTCCGCGAAACTTGTCCCCGCCCGGCTCAAGGCCGCTTTGCAGAGCGGACCCCGGATTGCCGGGGGCGGCGTTCACCATGTCGGCACAGGCCTGGTCGAGGGCCACCGGATCGGTGGCGGCGCAGATGCCGATGTCCCCCACGATGGGCGCATCCGCATGACCGTTACAATCGCAATCGGGAGAGACCTGGGTGATGAAATTCAGGAAGATGATTTTCTCCTCCTTTCCCTTGACGGCGCCGAGGGCATGCTCGCTTATCTTTTGCATGATCGTCCGGCTCGCCTCGTTCCACTGGACAGAGATCGCCTTCTGCGGGCAGATGGTTATGCAGCGGCCGCAGCCGGCGCATTTATCCGGATCGATCCAGGCATTTTCTTCTGCTACGGCGATGGCCCCATGGATGCATGCCTTGAGGCATTGGCCACAGGCGTCACAGTATCGCACCGCCACCCGCGGTGCAACGGTGGAGTGCTGGGACAGTTTTCCCTCGCGGCTGGCGCACCCCATTCCGAGGTTCTTCAGGGCACCGCCGAAACCGGTCAGTTCATGGCACTTGAAGTGTGACACCACCACAAGCGCGTCGGCCTCGACGATCTCCGCGCCGATACTTACCTCACGCAGCACATGGCCGTTGATTTCCACCACAACCGCGGTGTGGCCCCGCAGGCCGTCGCTCATGATGAGCGGGGCGCCGACTACGGCATGGGCAAATCCGTTCTCGATAGCGCATGTTAGTGCAGATACCGCTTCCCTGCGCTCACCCGGGTAGAGCGTCGATGAATCGGTCAGAAAAGGCCTGCCGCCGCAGTTTTTGATTTCCTCCACGACCCGCCTGACAAAAATGGGGCGAACGAAGGTATGGTTCCCCCGTTCCCCGAAATGGACCTTGACCGCCACCAGATCATCCTTTGCTATCCGTTTTTCGATGGCACAGTTATGCAGCAGTTTGCCGATTCTTGCGAACATGTTCTCCTTGTGATTCGCCCGCATATCGGCAAAATAAACCTCGGCGTTCATACATTGCCCCTCCTTTAGTCATTGGTCGCTGTTCCCTGTTCCCTGATTTTTGCGACGCTACCATATAACTTCCTGATTATCAATCGTTTCAGGGCGAATGCCGGAAGTTTTTCTTGCAGTAACGGAAAAATGTGGTATTTAAAATATAGTATTTTAATAATGCTTCAGCAAAACTTGCGCAAGGGAATATTCATGGCAACAACCGAATATGAACGCGAGCTCTGGATATTGGGGCTGGGAGACCGTAAGGAGAGGGGCACACTCCTCTGCAGTTATCTGGCCGAGGCCGGCTACCGGGCGCGTACGGCGACCATGGCGGAACTGGAGAAAGGGCGGCCGCTCGGCATATTGCTCGACCTCTCCCCTTTTTCCGTAGATGGCTGGGGAATGCTGCTGGACCTCAAGGGCAACCAATCCACCCGCGATATTCCGATACTTCCCCTTTATCTTAGCGAAGAGGGAAAGGTCGGCGGAGTATTCCCGGTGGCGGGATTCTTTTCCCTTCCGATCGATTTGGATTATCTGGCAGAGCGACTGGCGGTCCTCGGGCTGACGGACGAGGTTGAGGATTACGACCTGCAAGCTCTCGTCATAAGCCGCAGGGGGGAGGAAAAGGTCGCCAAGGCCCTTACAGGTCTGGGTCTCGAAGTGGTCAACGCATATATGGGGAAGGAAGCCCTGGCGCTTGCGACAACAGGCCACCCGTACATTGCCTGCTGCTGTCTCATGCTTCCCGACATGTCCGCTTTCGAATTGCTGGAGAGATTCCGCCTCTACCCCCAGACCAGGAACATCCCTTTTTTCGTACTGTTGAAAGACTTGATGAAGGAAGGAGAGAGGAAAGCCGTAAGCCGCCAGATCGAGCATCTGGTACGGAAGAAAGAGCTTTCCCGGGATGAGGTCCTCGCCCATTTCCGTAGACGCGCCTGAAAGCCCCTGTGCGTTCCCGCATCCCTCATATTCCCCGCTTTTCCAGCAATCTTCCAGGCGTTCCTTTGCCGTGACATTCCCGATGTTCCTCCGCAGATCAAACAACCGAAAATATGTCGGGATATGCCTGAAACAGGTCATTGAAACTTGCTTAAATCAGGCTGCTATGGTAAATCAATTATCTATGAATAAGGATATATCACTGTTTATGGCCCGGCGCGGCCATATTCCCTCGTTATCTGCCGCGGCAGCGTCCTTACGGCTAGCCGTCTTCATGGCGTTTAGCGCCGCGCTGTTAACAGGGTGCGCCGTCGGCCCCGATTTCCGCAGACCCGCTGTCCCGGATACGAAAGAATACACTGACAAGTCCCTTGCGCCGGAAACCGCCTCCGCGCCCGGTTCAGGAGGCGCTTCACAGCGTTTCATGGCAGGCAGGGATATCCCTTCCCAATGGTGGACACTTTTCCAATCCAAGAGCCTCGACAACCTGATTCGCCAGGCCCTTGCCGACAGCCCGACCCTCGCCGCCTCCCAGGCGGCGCTGCGCCAGGCGCAGGAGGATTGGCGGGCACAGCTCGGCGAGCTCTTCCCGAGCGTGGACGCCAACTTCTCCGCCAACCGCAGCAAGTTCACCGGCGCCTCATTTGGGCAACCGAACGTTCCTGGTGGTGTATTCACTCTCTACAACGCCTCGGTAAGCGTCTCATACACCCTCGACCTGTTCGGGGGGACGCGGCGCAGCCTTGAGGAGCTTCAGGCAAAGGTCGATTACCAGCATTATCTCCTTGAAGCCTCCTACCTGACCCTTACCTCCAACATAGTCACCACTGCTGTGCAGGAGGCATCGCTGCGCGCCCAGATCCGGTCGACCAAAGAGATTCTGAAGGCGGAAGAGGAGCAACTGGCCTTGGTGGAGCAGCAGTTCCAGCTCGGCGGCGCCTCCCGCGCCGATGTTCTTGCCCAGAAGGCCCAGCTCGCCCAGACCCGGACAACCCTGCCCCCCTTGGAAAAACTGTTATCCCAGACCCGCCACCTGCTGGCGGTCCTAGCCGGCAGGCCCCCAAGTGATGCTGCCAAACTTCCGGAGTTCGAGATCACCGATCTCCAGCTCCTCCGGGAACTGCCGGTGAGCCTCCCATCAGTTCTGGTCCGCCAGCGACCGGACATCCTCGCCTCGGAAGAACAGCTCCACTCCGCCAGCGCCCTGATCGGCGTGGCCACCGCGAACATGTTCCCGAAGCTGACGATCTCCGGGAATTATGGATCGCAGTCGACGCTCCTAGGCGACCTCTTCTCCAGC
>JBGPID010000185.1:0-6248 GCA_041484725.1 Geobacteraceae bacterium
CATGAAATCTTCCGGAAATCGATTGATGTTCCTGCGAACTGCATGATTGAGAGACCGAGTCTCCACCCCGTACATTTCCGCAAGATCACGGTCGAGCAGTACCTTTTGGCCTCGAATCAGGTAAATCTTCCCCCGGATCACTTCTATCGGCAGCGTTACATCCATGTAGCCTCCATCTCGATCTTCCAAACTGCAAAATCAAACCTTTAAAGTCACAAGTTGTGACCTTAAAGAGGCGGGACGTAATAGGGGTCGCGTCTCCAAAATCCATTTTTTCAAAAAAAGAAAGCCGCCGTCATTACTGAGCTGACAAAGCGGCTTTTGTTCACAACGTTATTTTCTAAGGGATCTGAGCCCATTCCCCTCTCCCTAAAACATCATTAAATTACAGTTTTTTCATACACCTATTCCCTGCTATAGTCAATCAGGAAAACCCTTTCTCAAATATGAAGGTTGCATTATGAACTGTAAAATTTCAGAGGCTCCAAACCTGTCCTCGCACAAACCTTTGCGCGAGATGAGAAAGCTGGTTCATTCATCGATCCATTTTCAGGGAGGGGCAACGGTTTCCGGCTGGTTGCCTAAAAAGGGATGAATGATAAACTTGAGGCATCTGGGATTGCATTCCATGCCAAAATGCATAACAAGGAATGGAAAGGAGAGAGAGGCATGACTACACGTTTGATCGCCAGGGTATACAAGAGCCGTCCGACTAATAGAGGGGGCGGGCGTTCATCTGAAGCGGGCCTTCGGCTACTCCCAGGTACCCCTGCGATCATCGATTTCCTCAACTGAGCTAACGATCAACTTAACCCCAATAAAGGAGACTCATCATGAACTACACGGAACTGCTCAATCCCCAGAATTCAGCCCTTATCCTCATCGACTTTCAGCCCCAGATGGTCTTCGGTGTGGCCAACATCGACCGGCAGACTCTCTTCAACAACGTCCTCCTGCTGGCCAAGGCGGCAAAAATCTTCAATGTACCGACTATCCTCACCACGGTGGAGTCGAAAGGCTTCTCCGGCAACATGTGGCCACAGATCCTCGACATCTTCCCCAGCCAGGCACCGGTCGAACGAAGTTCCATGAACTCGTGGGAGGATAAGAAATTTGTGGCGGCGGTGAAGGCTACCGGGCGGAAGAAGCTGGTCATGGCCGCCCTCTGGACCGAGGTCTGCCTGGCGTTCCCGGCCCTTGAGGCACTCAAGGCCGGCTATGATGTCTATGCTGTTGAAGATGCCTCGGGAGGGACAAGCGTCACGGCCCACAACGCGGCCATGCGGCGTATTGAGCAGGCCGGCGCCGTGCCCATGACCGCACTGCAGACCCTTCTTGAGTACCAGCGTGACTGGGCGCGCAAGGACACCTACGACGCGGTCATCGAGACGGTGAAAGAACACTGCGGCGCCTATGGTCAAGGGGTAGAGTACGCATACACCATGGTCCATGGAGCCCCCCCTAGCCGGAGCGGTGCGGGACACTGATGCCATGAAATTCTACTTACGTGGGCGGCCATGCCTCTGCTGGTGAAAATTCTCAGACCCTGGCTGGAACACCGCTTGTAAGGGAGGCAACACTATGAATGCACCCGACTTGATTTTGTATAACGGAAAGATCACCACCCTCGATAACGCCAAGCCTCAGGTCTCGGCTGTAACTATGGCCGGAGGACGCATATCCGCCACCGGAGGGGAAGAACTCCTCGGCGCCGCAACTGACAAAACCAAACGGATCGACCTCAGGGGCCGCCGGGTCATTCCCGGTCTCAACGATTCGCATATGCATGTGATCCGCGGCGGTCTCAGTTACAATCTGGAGCTGCGTTGGGATGGTGTTCCCTCTCTCGCCGACGGCTTACGCATGCTGAAAGAGCAAGTGCAACGCACTCCTCCCGGCCAATGGGTCCGGGTCATCGGCGGCTGGAGCGAATTTCAGTTCGAGGAGCGGCGCATGCCCACGCTTGAGGAAATTAACGCCGTCTCCGCCGAGACGCCGGTCTTTGTCCTGCACCTCTATTGCCGCGGAATCTTGAACAAGGCCGCTCTGCGGGCCTGTGGCTATACGAAAGACACCCCTAATCCGCCCGCCGGGGAAATCCAGCGCGACGCAAGCGGCAATCCCACCGGGCTGCTTATCGCCCGTCCCAACGCCGGCATTCTTTACGCCACTGTAGGCAAGCAACCGAAGCTGCCGCCGGAACATCAAATGAACTCTTCGCGGCACTTCATGCGCGAGTTGAATCGCCTTGGCCTCACCAGCCTGGTGGACGCTGGTGGCGGATCGCAAATCTACCCGGATGACTACGCGATCATCGAGGAACTTCACAGGCGGGGCGAAATGACCGTGCGCATGGCCTACAACATTTTCACGCAAAAACCCAAAGAGGAAAAAGAGGATTTCCTGCGTTGCATGAAGCTGACCGCGCCCGGCAAGGGTGACAACTTCTATCGTTGCAACGGAGCTGGTGAAATGCTGGTTTACTCGGCGGCGGATTTCGAAGATTTCATGGAACCCCGGCCCGACCTCCCGTCCAATCTGGAGAAGGACCTGAAAGAAGTCGTTTCGCTATTGGCTGCCAATAAATGGCCGTTCCGCATTCACGCGACCTATGACGAAAGCATCTCCCGCATGTTGAATGTGTTCGAAGAGGTGAACCGCGAAGTCCCTTTCCAAGGAACAAAATGGTTCTTCGACCATTGCGAAACCATCTCCGACCGCAGCCTCGAACGCGTCAAGACGTTGGGCGGCGGCATTGCCATCCAGGATCGCATGGCCTTCCAGGGCGAGTATTTCCTTGATCGTTACGGCAAGCAGGCGGCGGAGCGGACTCCTCCGGTGCGAAGAATGCTCGATCTTGGCATTCCTGTGGGAGCGGGCACCGATGCAACACGCGTGTCCAGCTATAACCCCTGGCTTGCCCTTTACTGGCTGGTTGCCGGAAAAACTGTCGGCGGCGCCTCGCTGTATTCTGGAACAAACCGCCTCAGCCGGGAGGAGGCATTGGAACTCTATACCCAGGGGAGCAGCTGGTTTTCGGGTGAAAGCGGCAAGAAAGGGGCGGTCGCCATCGGCCAGCTGGCGGATGTCACCGCGCTCACCGAAGATTACTTCACCGTGGCGGAAGAGAAAATCAAGGGGATCGAGTCAGTTCTTACCATTGTTGACGGGAAGATTGTTTACGGCTCCGAGGAATTTCATAACCTTGACCCGGTTCCGCTGCCAGTGCTGCCGGAATGGTCACCCGTAAAGGTTTATGGAGGGTACGGGGCGCCACTAGATGTTCGCAAAGCCGCTCATGCCGGCGTCCCGGTCCCTCAGCACCAGCACTCAGCTGAATGCCATTCGCACGGTTGTCGCCTTGCTGCCCAGGAACTCCAAGACGGCATCCGAGCTGCGGCTCCCCGTTACAGTGACTTCTGGGGCTTGGGCTGCGACTGTTTCGCTTTTTGATATAATCAATCAATACGCAGTTAGAAAGGAGACATTGTCATGGCGCAGATAGCTTGGATCGAGTTATATGAAGTGGGGCTTGCAAAGGCCCGTGCGGAAAACAAGCTGGTATTCGCTGATTTCTTCAATCCCAACTGAATCGGCTGCAAGCAGATGGACGCGGTCGCGTACATCGATCCCGAAATCATATCGTTTGTAAACGGCAACCTTATCCCCCTGCGCCTTGCCGCCGCCGACCCGGTTCTCGGTCCAAAATACAGGGTCAAGTGGACACCGACTCTACTTCTCCTTGATGCCGATGGCGTTGAGCAATACCGGACCCTCGGATTCTATCCTCCGAAAGATCTTATACCCTCACTTCTGCTCGGCATGGGGAAGACCTGCTTCAACCGTCCTGACCGTCCGGCGGCGTGCGGATATTTCCAGCGGATCATGAACGATTTCCCGAAGAACCCGCTGGCGCCGGAGGCGGTCTTTCTAAACGGGGTCTCCCTCTATATCGAGGGTCATGATGTGGCAAATCTCATCGGGATCTATGACCGGCTGGCCGCCGTCTACCCGGAGAGTCCCTGGCTGACTAGGGCTCTGCCCTACAGTCTGCTGAAGAAAAAACAGTGAAAGGAAACCGCAATGACTACACGTTTAATCGCCAGGGTATACAAGAGCCGTCCCACTATCGAGGGGGCGGGCGTTCATCTGAAGCGGGCCTTCGGCTACTCCCAGGTCCCCCAGTTCGACCCGTTCCTGATGCTGGACGATTTTCACACCGCCAACCCCGCCCACTATCTGGCAGGCTTTCCCTGGCATCCCCACCGGGGGATCGAGACCATCACCTATGTGATCGAAGGGCAGGTCGAACACGGTGACAGCATGGGTAACAAGGGGGTTATCGGTGCGGGGGATGTGCAGTGGATGACCGCCGGCAGCGGCATCATCCACCAGGAAATGCCCCGGATGAGCCCGACCGGAATGATGTGGGGGTTCCAGTTCTGGGCAAACCTGCCGGCCGACCGGAAGATGATGGAGCCCCGTTACCGTGACGTGACAGCGGCAGACATTCCGGAAACAACGCTGGAATCAGGGGTCAGGATCAAGATCGTCAGCGGCCGGATAAACGGTGTCGAGGGGCCGGTGCGGGACATCGTCATCGACCCGGAGATGCTTGATGTCACTGTCCCGGCCGGCACGGTTTTCCGTCATCCGGTAAAGGAGGGGCACACCACTGTTGCCTACATACTGGACGGTGAAGGGTACTTCGATGAGCGGCGCGACCCCTTTGCCTATGAGATGGTCGGTTCCGGCTGGCTGGATATCACTAGACGCTGCATCTGTGGTCCTGAAACCGTTGTCCTCTATGAGCGCGACGGAGAAGAAGTGGCGGTTGCCGCCGGTGAGAAGGAGGTCCGCTTCCTCTTCATTTCCGGGAAGCCGCTCGGCGAACCTGTGGCATGGTACGGCCCGATCGTCATGAACACCCGGGAGGAGTTGCGCGTAGCCTTTGAGGAGTTTGAGAAAGGGACGTTCATCAAGGGGAGGTAGCCCAGTCGACATTTCCGTATTCGATCAGGATCGGTAAAACAGGGGTAGTTTTGCCCCCTCATCAAAGAATAATGGAGTCAAATCTTCATTGTTGACAAAGTCTTTTCAAACTCTCCATCATCTCATTTAGACTCTGGTCTTCAGCAATTTGTACAAGTGGAAAAGAGAGGGGTCAACCCTTGACACGGGACAAATCTGTCAATTATCCTTACTCCTTACCCACTCTAAACCCAATCTGCTTTTTCCCCTTCACCGGCGGCGACATAAGCTGACGGATGGCATCAAAAATCATTTTTATCTGTTTTTCATGCTCTCCGAGGCGTTGTGTTGTAACAGCTTCCAACTCTTTCAATTTCACTTCAAGTTCTTTGCTCCCCTGAAGTATCTGACGAATTTTGACAAATGTCCGCATTATGGCAATGTTTACCTTTATTGCACGATCGCTATTCAATATGCTGGACAGCATTGCAACGCCCTGTTCTGTGAACACAAATGGAAGATACCTTGTTCCACCCCAACTTGAGATGCCAATCTGGCATCTCAAGTTATCAAGTTCTTCTCGGGTAAGTTCAAACATGAAATCCGGTGGGAAACGTTCTAAATTCCTGCGTACGGCACGCTTCAATTGTGCGGTTTCAGTCCCGTAAAGCATTGCCAGATCAAAATCCACCATCACCTTTTCGCCGCGCACAAAATATATCCGTGTTGCTATATTTTCTTCCCGCAGGAGTAATTCTTCCATTCTTCACCCTACTCTTTAAGCGACACGGCTGATCGTGACTTCCGGGGACAGCATACTTAATTTCCATCAACCCCTGCAAACAAAAAAGGCCGCACCATCAGCACCTGGCTTTTGGATACGGCCTTTTTTCATCCATCATGAAACCAGTGGTGAAGCATCCAGCGTCCCCCCGGCAAGGAATTAAATCCATTTCAATGAACTTGTCCTTAGTACTCCATAACCTTACGCATTGTCAATAGATCTCTCCTCTTTTTCTTTAAAAGGCAACTCCCCCTTAAGGTTGCCCTGATATTCCTGGCAAGTTCGCTGTAGCATGCATCTTGGCTTCCCTTGGTAAGATTCACCCCCGCGTCAGCTGCCGGTATTTGATCCGGTGCGGCTGGTCCGCGGCGGCGCCGAGACGCGCCCTGCGGTCCCCTTCATACTCGGAATAGTTGCCGTCGAACCAGACCACCCTGCTCTCTCCCTCGAAGGCGAGGATATGGGTGGCGATCCGGTCGAGAAACCAGCGGTC
>JBGPID010000186.1:0-6247 GCA_041484725.1 Geobacteraceae bacterium
CGATGAATTGAACCGGGCTATCAAAGATAACGGGTAGATTATCCTGTCCGTTACCCGCCAGATTCCACCTTCTCACCCTCATCGGAACGACGGTAAACTCCTGCATCTCTCCAGGCGCTCTTCGCGAGGGTGCCGTAACCTCGCGCAGATCCCCGGAACCACAGCTTTCAAGGTTTTTGCCTGATAAGAAACATGCCTGGCAATGATAGTGTAAAAATGTAGATTAAGTGTAGTGTAATTGCACTCAATAACAAGGAATGTCTATAATAAATATCATTATAAATAATAAATCTACTTGCTTTTCCTGATCCAATTAATATATATACTTTTAAAAAACAAAACGTTATACTCAGTAAACATAAGATGAGAAACAAGATAAAGAGCATGGCATGATTCTCGCATTCAGCTGCCTACGCTGACCGCTTTGTACACAAAACCTGCATCCACCGCCGGTTCATCAGGAGGTTAATAGGTGCTTTATAAAACAGTTAACGAATCATTCAACGAATTCTATATCGACCGTAACGATGGCAAATGCATCCGTTGCAAGGTTTGCGTCCGTCAATGCGCCTACGAGGTCCACTCCTATATCGCGACCGAAGACGCTCTGACCGAGGACAATACCAATTGCATCGGCTGTCGCCGCTGTTCGGCCCTTTGCCCGACCGGCGCCATTACCATAAAGCTCAGCGAAGAGAACTTCAAGCGCAACGAGTCGTGGTCCGGCGCCCATATCAGGAATCTTTATGCCCAGGCCGACACAGGTGGAATCCTCCTGGCCGCCATGGGAAACCCTGCCAAGTACCCGATTTACTGGGACCATCTCCTGCTGGACGCTTCCCAGGTGACAAACCCGTCTATCGACCCGTTGCGCGAGCCGATGGAACTCCGCACCTACCTGGGGAAAAAGCCGCATTCCATCGAGGTGGTACACGACAAGAAAACCGGCAAGCCCAGGCTGGCGACCAGCCTGACGCCCCAGCTCAAGCTGGAATATCCGTTCATTTTTTCGGCCATGAGCTACGGCGCCCTCAACCTTAATTGCCATAAGGCGATGGCCGCAGCGGCCGAGGAACTGGGGACCCTCTATAACACGGGTGAGGGGGGGTTGCATAAAGACCTCTACCGCTACGGCAAAAATGTCATCGTCCAGGTCGCTTCGGGCCGTTTCGGGGTGAGTGAGCAATATCTTAACGCCGGGGTAGGAATTGAAATCAAGGTGGGACAGGGGGCCAAGCCGGGGATCGGCGGCCATCTGCCCGGTGAAAAGGTGAACGACCAGATTTCCGAGACCCGGATGATTCCCATAGGGACCGATGCCCTTTCCCCGGCCCCGCACCACGACATCTATTCCATCGAAGACCTGCGCCAGCTAATCTACGCCCTCAAGGAAGCGACCAATTACGAGAAGCCGGTATCGGTCAAGATTGCCGCGGTCCACCACGTGGCGGCGATTGCTTCGGGCATCGCCCGGGCCGGCGCGGACATTATTACCATCGACGGCTTCCGCGGCGGTACCGGCGCCGCACCCCAGGTGATCCGGGATAACGTCGGTATCCCTATGGAACTGGCCCTGGCCGCGGTGGACTCCAGGCTTCGCGACGAGGGAATCAGGAACCAGGTTTCTATCGTGGTCGGAGGCGGCGTTCGTAGTTCCGGAGACGCCATCAAGGCCATCGCCCTTGGCGCCGATGCGATCAACCTCGGCACCTCGACCCTGCTGGCGCTCGGCTGCACACTCTGCCAGCGCTGTTACACCGGCAAGTGCCCGTGGGGAATCACAACCAACAATGCTTATCTGGCCAAGCGCCTGAATCCCGAGATCGGGAAGGAAAAACTTGTTAACCTGATCCGCGCCTGGGGACATGAGATGATGGAGATTCTCGGCGGCATGGGACTGAACGCGCTTGAGTCGCTGCGCGGCAACCGTTACAAACTGCGCGCCGTAGGGCTTAGCGAAAAAGACATGAACATTCTGGGCGTGATGCCGGCGGGGGATTAAACCTGAATTCGGATTAAAGGATTTACCATGAAACGTATATACACACTTGAAGACGTCTGTATCGGCTGCCACCTCTGCGAGATTGCCTGCATTACCGAGCATTCGTTGTCCAAAGAGCCGGTCAAGGCCTTTCTCCATGAACAGTTCAGGCCCATCTCCCGCTGTACGGTTGAGGAGTTGGACGGGGGGGTAATCTCACTTTCCACCACCTGCCGCCACTGCGATGAACCCGACTGCCTGCGGGCCTGCATCTCCGGCGCTATACAGAAATACGACAACGGGGTGGTCAGGATCGATACGGAACAGTGCGTCGGCTGCTGGTCGTGCGTTATGGCCTGTCCTTACGGCGCGATACAGCGGAATTTGATCAAGAAGAAGGCCAACAAGTGCGACCTTTGTCCTGAGCGGAAAAACCCTGCCTGCGTTGATGCCTGCCCCAACCGGGCACTGGTGTACAAGGAAGGAAGCCAGAAATAAGCGAATGCGGAATGGCGAGTGCGGAGTGCGGAATCCAAAACAGGCAATCAGCACTCAATCCGTTTTCGCATTCCGCACTCCAAATATAGATTTAAAGCAGCATGCTATACGATACACAATCATGAGGACCAAATTATGAATTATGTCATAATAGGCAATTCCGTAGCTGCGGTCGGGGCCGTAAGAGGTATCAGAAAAATCGACCGGCAGGGGAACATAACCGTTATCTCCCGGGAGCGACATATCGCTTACGGCCGGCCGCTCATCTCATACCTGCTCGGCGGACTGGTTACCGAAAAGCGGATGGCTTACCTGCCAGAGGATTTTTACGAGACTAACCGGGTCAACCTCCTCCTCAATAGTGAAGTAGTCGGAGTGAACACCGATAAGAAACAGGTCAAACTGGCGGGGGGCGACACCATCCCCTACGGCAAGCTCCTCATCGCCACCGGGGGTGATCCCTTTGTCCCTCCCATTGAAGGGATGACGGGAAAAGAGAAGGTTTTCACCTTTACTACCTGGGACGACGCCAACAAGCTGAAAGGGATTGCCCACGATATCGAGCGGGTAGTAGTGATCGGCGGCGGGCTGATCGGCCTGAAGGCCGCTGAAGGGCTCCACCAGCTGGGGAAACAGATCACCATCGTCGAACTGGCCGACCGGATACTTTCCACCGCCTTTGACCGCTCTGCCGGCCGCATCATGGCGAAAAAGATGAAAGCCGGCGGCATAGAGGTCATCACCGAGGATACCGTCGTGCGGATCGAAGGGGATGGAGCGGAAATCAGTGGCGTTACACTCAAGTCGGAAGAGTTCATTCCGTGCGATACGGTCATCGTCGCCATCGGTGTCCGCCCGTCGGCCGGTTTTCTGAAAGGGAGCAAGGTCGAGGTGAACCGGGGCGTCGTGGTGGATGACCGGATGGAGACCCGGGTCCCGGGTGTTTTTGCCTCAGGTGATGTTGCCGAGGCAAGGGACTTTTTCTCCGGGCAGAAAAACCCGATGCCGATCTGGCCTGATGCGTACATTCAGGGTGACATAGCCGGCACCGTGATGGCCGGCGGAGAAAAGAGCTACAGCGGCGGACTCTCCATGAACTCCCTGGAGCTCTTCAAGGTCCCGACCATCTCCATGGGGATTACCAACCCCATTGACCCGAAGGAATTCGAAATTCTCACCTATCAGGACATGGAGAACTATCAGTACCGTAAGATCGTCGTCAAGGGGAATATCCTGGTGGGGGCCGTCCTGGTGGGCAACGTGGAGCGGGCAGGTATCTTTGCCGGCCTGATCCGCGAGAAGATTGACATCACGCCGTTCAGGGAATGCCTGCTGGCGCCTGATTTCGGCATCATCCATCTACCTAGGGAGATTCGTAACGCCCTCTTTGCCCCTTACGGCAAAGTGGCCTGAAAGACACTTTCGACGTTTATCGTTCAACGCTCTAAACTAAGAACCTTGAACCATGAACTTTTTTGAATACACCGTGAGGAAATATATGAAGAACAAGCTCAAACCGACCCATTACTTCGAGAAAGATATATCCAACTGCGGCCTTACCGGCTTGATCTCCAAAACCGGGCAACTGGTCGAAGGAAGTGTGATCATCAAATCCATAACCCTTATGCATGACCGCGGCAACGGGCTGGGCGGGGGCTTTGCCGCTTACGGCATCTACCCTGAATATAAGGATTTTTTCGCCTTGCACCTCATGTATGAGAATGGCCAGGCCCTTCAGTTAACCGAGGAATACCTGGAGAACAATTTTTTCATCGAACAGGGAGAGGATATTCCCACAAGGCGCATTTCCGCCATAAACAATCCGCCGGTTTTCAAGCGCTACTTCGTCAAGCCGATGCAGAACGCCGAATATGATGATGCAATTGAATGCAAGAAGATCACCGATGAGGACGAGGTTGTTAACCACGTCATGCGGATCAACAACGAGATCGAAGGGGCCTTTGTCGTTTCGTCGGGAAAGAATATGGGGGCGTTCAAGGGTGTTGGTTATCCGGAGGAGCTTGCCGAATTTTTCCGCCTGGAAGAGTATAAGGGATACATCTGGACCGGCCACAACCGGTTTCCCACCAACACACCCGGCTGGTGGGGGGGGGCTCACCCGTTCACGCTGCTCGACTGGTCAATCGTTCATAACGGCGAGATCTCCTCGTACGGCATCAATAAGCGCTACCTGGAGATGTACGGCTATCTCTGCACCATGCTGACCGACACCGAGGTGGTGGCGTACATGCTCGATCTCCTGATCAGGAAGCACGGACTGACTCCGGAACTGGCCAGCCTGGCCCTTGCCCCCCCCTTCTGGGACACGATCGACGCCCTCCCCAGGGAGGAGCGGGAACTTCTGACGGCAATCCGCCAGGTTTACGGCAGCGCCCTTCTGAATGGGCCGTTTGCCATCCTTTTTGCCAGTAATAAGGGGCTGATCGGTCTCAACGACCGGGTGAAACTGAGGCCGCTGGTCTGTGCCGAAAAGGGCGATTGCGTCTACATGGCTTCCGAAGAGGCGGCCATCCGGGAGATCTGCCCGAGCCCGGAACGGGTCTGGGCGCCGCGGGGCGGAGAGCCGGTGATCGCGATGCTGAACCAGGGAGTCAATTAGAAAAGACAGGTATAGGTAGAGGTAAAGGTAAAGAAAAATCTATTAAATCTGCGGTAAAGACATTCTTTACCTCTACCTCTACCTTTACCTTTACCTGCGACGTAAGGAGCAGATGATGAAGATAAACGCGAAAGGCGTATATTATCGGGATTTGAACCAGAGGATCCGGGAAGCGGTGGCTGCCGGCGCCGAAAAGATCGAGCTGACCAATGTCAACGGCCAGTATTATATCGGCGACGGCATCAACCGGCCGGTCACCATCACCATTCACGGCGTTCCCGGCAATGACCTGGCGGCCTTCATGAACGGCGCCACCATTGTGGTGAAAGATAACGGACAGGACAATATCGGCAATACTATGAATGCCGGCAAGGTGGTTGTCCATGGCCACGCGGGTGACGTGCTCGGCTACGGCATGCGCGGCGGGAAGCTCCATATCCTCAAGGATGTCGGTTACCGGGTCGGCATTCATATGAAGTCCTTCCGGGAGAACCGGCCGGTCCTGATCGCCGGGGGAAATGCGGGCGACTTCTTCGGAGAGTATATGGCGGGGGGGGTCCTTATTCTCCTCGGCATGTTCTCCGACAATCCCGACAAGCCAAAGCACGGTTTCCGTTTCGGGACCGGCATGCACGGCGGAGTGATCTATGTCCGCGGCCCGGTGGACGAGAGCAAGCTGGCACGGGAAGTCGGCGTCTTTGAGCCGACCGCGGAAGACAGGAAAGAGCTGGAAGAGTACCTCAAGGATTATTGCAAAGATTTCAAGCTGGACCTGAACGATGTTCTAAAGGAAAAATTTGTCAAGATAATCCCGAAAAGCACGCGGCCATACGGCAACATGTATTGCACCATGCCCAGGTAATCCTTCAGGAAGCGTGACTGTTCAGTTAGGAATCGTGGAATCCAATGCACCGACCATCTGCTCGTACAGGGGGGTCGGTGCTCTTGTATCCGCCGTCTGAAAGCGGAAATATCTTTACAAAAAATACGCAGTCAGATATGCTTTTTCGATTAACACAAAGCCTTTAAAGGATTTCATGCAGATAGAAAACATCCGAAATTTTTCCATCATTGCCCATATCGATCACGGTAAATCGACCCTCGCCGACCGTCTCCTCGAATTCACCGGCGCTCTTTCCGACCGGGAG
>JBGPID010000187.1:0-6223 GCA_041484725.1 Geobacteraceae bacterium
CAAATTCGGATTTTTGAAAGATGCGGCAGCAAATTTTTTCCAGCGGATCAACTTTCCCATTTTTACAGAATCCCATCTTCCGAGACTCATTAGAAACTTACCGCTTGTAGCATATATTTTAATGAAGGGCAAGGATAAATCACACTGTTTTTGGAAAAGTCAACTGGCGATTATATCTACGTAATTGTCATATTTTAAAAAATACTGTATACACGTAATTAACGCGTTTCCTTCGACCTGAATCCTTGAAAAGCGTATAGACGATTGTGCTCCTATTTCACCTTCCCCCAGCCCCTCCCACTTGTGCGCCATAGCGCTTCAGCGCGCAGGCCCATCGAAGGGAGGGGGGCTTAAAATTCCCTCTACCCTGGTGGGAGAGGGCCATGGAGAGGGAGAATTTCGCTGACTGCAAAATGCTAACCGGATAGTGTAGGAATATAGACTTTATGTCAGGCGCTTTACGTTGAATGTTGCGATAGGTTCACGCGGCATGATTAAAAGATATCATAGCGGCAAGCATAGTCAACCGCCAGGCCGCGTTCTTTACGGGACAAAAGATAAAGGGGTCACCTTGAAAGTGGACAAAATAATACCAAATGATAATACCAGATGAAATGGTTGAGAAAGAAAATGTCTCTGTTCAAGACTTGACTTTTATGCCCATAGCGCTCCAGCCGGCTCAACGGGGGAGGCGCAGCGCGCTCAGGGGGTGGCAGCGCACGAAACGCCGCCAGGCGGCCCGCCATTTCCGGACCTCAGGCGAATCTTCGTTACCCGCGTCACGCAGAATCTGCCGTAGCACAAGCGGTTTGACAAACCTCTTCTGCACTCTGCGGTAGCGTCGGAAGAACCGGTCGTCGGAAAGGGCACTGAACTGGAAGCCGGGTCGGGGTTGGTCGAGGTATGCGAAATCTCCCCACCGCAGTTGAGCCAGCCGGGACTGCTCCAGTTCGCTGAAAAGGGGCGTTCCGGGCATAGGCGTCATAATCGCCACCGAAAGCACCTCGGGTCGGACGGTCCTTATGAATTTGAGATTTTGTTCCATGTCCCGGGCGGTTTCACCTGGCAGGCCGAACATCATGTTGGCGAACAGGCGCAGGCCGGCAGCATGGGTCAGACGGGCGGCTTCCAGGTTCTGCGCCACGCTGGCATTCTTGCCGACGGCCTGCAGCAGCCGGTCGCTGGCCGATTCAAAACCGTATTCGACCTGGATGCAGCCCGCGGACTTCATGGCCGACAGCAGTTCCGGATGAGCCTGGTCTGCTCGCAGACAACAAGCCCATTTCAGCCGCTTCTCCCAGCCCTGCCGCTGCAGGGCCTGGCAAAGCCTCAGCAGGCGCTCTTCGTCGGCGGCAAAGGTTTCATCCTCGAACCAGACCGCCTCCACTGCATGATCACGTATTGCCCGCCCGATCAGGTCCATGATGTAGGAGACAGAGTGAAGGCGCACCCCGGACCCGGAGCTTACCGGCGCCGCGCAGAAGGCGCAGGCGTTGGGGCAGCCGCGCGAGGTGCGCAGGTTGATTGCCCGCAGCGGCATCCAGCGGATCATCCAGCGATTGCGGGCAACGGCGAACTCCATGTCGCACAAGTCCCACGCCGGCTGCGGCAGCAGGTCGAGATCGGTTTCCGGGGGACGTGTTCCGCTGCCGATACCCTCCCCTGAGGTTGCCCGGCACACCAGCCCGGACAGTCCGGCAAGGGGCATGCCGTCAGCGATTTCGCCCACTGTCGCTTCCCCCTCTCCCAGCACCATCGCCGACAATGCCGGGATTTCCATCAAGGTCCCGGCCGGGAGCGCGGTGGCGTGGGGGCCGCAGAGCAGGACCAGAGGAGCGTTTCCCAGGGTCGCGCGCACCAGGTCGGCGAGCCTGCCGACCTCTTCGATTGCTGCTGTCGGTGCCTGGAAGACAACAAGATCGGGCGTCTGCAGACGCAGCCCTTCCACGAATTCGGCGTCGGCCTGCGCCCAGTCGAACGACCCGCGCATAAGCCGCGCCTCGCGATGCTCGAGACGAACCTGGTGACCGCGGACCCGAAGAACAGCCGCCAGACCCGCGAGTTCGGTCGGCACTCCATGGATGTGATACACCCCCCGGGGCCAGGCCCAAACTGGCGGCGTGGGTTGAACAAGCAGAATCCTCACATAACACCCCTTCTTTTCAATGAGTGGCGAAAGATCATCTTGCGCAGCCTGTCGGTCCGGTTCGGTTCCGTGGCAAGAAGAACGCCGGGACTAAGCAGCCGGCGCAGGAGAGGCGATGGAGAGGGCAGTGCCAACTCCGCCAGCAGCAACTGCGGCGAGGATTCGCCAAACATGGTCTGCACCAGCCAACAGGCCATGGACAACACCCGTTCCGTGCCGGTGCGGCGCACCCGTTCCTTAAGCCACGTCGTATCGAATTTCCCACCGCTGCGGCGGAATAGCTGAAGAAGGTCCACCAGGAACTTCAGCCGGTCGAACTGGTGGCCGGTGCCGCCGTGAACCGCGGCGATCAACAGCCGCCCCTCGTTTTCAAGGCCGCCGTTTGCCATGAACAGGTCGTCATAGGCCAAGGTAACCGCCCTGCGCAGGCTGGGCGAGTTCACCATGTTCCAGTGCAGCTCCACCCGCACTGCCACGACGGCGGCCTCGAAGATAAAGGTCTCTTCACCGTATGGTGCGGCATGTTTTCGCCCCTCTTCGGTCACAGGCCTGCACCCCAGGGACACCAGCATATCGCCGGCCCTCCCAAAATCCCGTTCCCGCACCATCAGATCGATATCGGTGGAACTGCGCAGGCCCGGCAGGGGATAGAGATGGTCTGCGAAATCGGCCCCCTTCAGAACCAGGACTTCGATCCCGACCGACAGCAGGGTCCGCAGAATACGTTGCCCTTCGGTTCGAAGAAGCAGGGTGCGTGCCGCGTCCCTTCTTACCACCTCCGTCAGCAATTCTCCGGATGCGACAACCCAGGTCGTGGGATACCCCGCTGTGCGTCCCGGCGTCTGCAGGTTGGCAAGCAGAAAATGGTGAACACCATGGAAACAGGCACGCAGACACAGCTCCTGCGGCGAAATATGGCTAAGACGGCTGCCGGCGGGAAGCGGCAGCCGCATCTCAGGATCGCAGAGGGCGATGAATTCCCGTTGCTGTCCGGTCATGGTGAAACCGTATCCAGCACGGCGATGAGGGCGCTTTTAAGGGTGGACAGGGAAGGTCCGACAGAGAGGGAGAAACCGGGCGTATGGCGGCATAGGGTTCCCAATGCCCGGAACATGGAGCCGGAGGAGCCGGAGGCGGAGGGCTCCATGACCCTCAGGTTGCCCTGCACCAGCTGCGGCAGCACCGCTAGAGGATCGAGGGGGGTTATCCTGTGAGCAACGTTATTGCGCGGTTCAAGAAGGAACAGTGCCCGTAGCGGGTATGCCCGGCTGGGGTCAACGCTCGGCAGGGAGCGAAAACCGATGATGAATTCTTCGCTCCCCGGGATCGGGGAGCAGGGGAGCTTGCGCAGCTGGGGCAAAAGGTCCAGAGTATGGCGGTGCACCTTGCTGGCGCGTGGCAGACCGCGGTAAAGGCATTGAGCGCCGTTTACCGAAAAAAATCCGGCATCGTCGCAGATCAGCGGCAGACCCTGCTGCGCCAGTGCCTGGACCGATGTGGTTTTGCCGGCGCCGCTGGCGCCGAAAAAAAGTATGCAATCCCCGCTGTCGGGGAGCAGGGAGGCGCCGCTGTGAAGAAGAAACAGACCTTGGAGGGCCAGCAGTTCGGAGAGCATGGGGATCAGGGTCTGGAATCCCCACATGCCCCAGCGGCCATTGACGACGAATGCCTCCCCCCACCCATGGGCAAGGTGGTAGCGGGTGACCGCGACATCCTGCAGCTGAATCGCCCGTAGCCCAGGTTCAGCCGCCAGCAGGCGGGACGGGACACCGTCGGGCGGTGTATGTGATATGTTTACTGCATATGGGGTAGTGTCGATCAGCGGCAATTCGTCCGCTGCGGAGACGGTGCGGGCGGTAAGGCGGAATAGGGCCGCCCCCTCCGGGACCGGGGGGGCGGCAGTGAAAAAACCGTCAAAGAGGCCTTCGATAGCCCGGAAAACGCCCTCATCCGCACTTTCAACCTCGAGGAAAAGGGGATGTAGTTTGTAGTGACGTACGGTCGGCATCGGCTTCACAGAGGTCGGCGACGAAAGGCCGGTGGGGTGTGCTGAAGGTTCATCTGTTTCCGTTCTCTGTGCGCCCTGACAGTTTACTTAGGAGCGCCGGATACTATGACAGGCGCGCCTTCGGTGATCTGCTGCAGTTTTTCGCGTTTTTCCAGTGTGGGCTTGCGATAGATCTTCTTGCTTTTCATCTGACCCCTCCTTGATTTTGGCATTTCCATCCCTGCTCATTAACGCGCATACATTACTCCAGGTATCCCATCGTTGTCAATGGCTATCTGCAGCAGAGTACGCATGCCTGATGCGGCAGGAGGGGGATCGGTGACCGCTGTGCCGTGCAGGGTGACCCAGCAGTGCCCGTGCAGCCTGGCAGGATCGCTCTCCGGCGGGGCAACGGCAAAGTGCATTTTCACCGGATGGCCGGCAAGCCGGAGAAAATGCCCGGTTGCCAGTCCCAGTCGATAGCAGGCCCGTCTTCGCATCATGCGTGGCCGCAGCAGCGCCGTCCTCACCATAAGCGCAATATCGGCTGAAGGGACCTGACGGTAGGGGGTCCAGCCGCCGACGGAAAGAAGCCGGCAGGCAAGGTCCGGAAAGCCGAGCCGGCGGTCCATGATGGGTATGGCCCAAATCACCAGCCTGATATGCAGCCACAGCAGGGCATGGCGCATCAGCTGCAGCGGATCAGACCCGCGGCAAGAAGTTCGTGGCCCAGCTGCCGCAGGTCCGTGGCAAGGATTTCGGAATCCACATCGTATTCATCCAGCAGGGCCTCGACCACCTGGCCGAAGTCGCGGCGGCCGTCGAGGCTGTCCAGAAACATGCGGGTGGTCTCGTTGCAGGTGAAAAGCTGCCCGGTGGACAACTGCAGAACCACCGCAGGCTGATCCGGACCCATGTCCTGGTAGGTGAC
Source organism: Geobacteraceae bacterium (assembly GCA_041484725.1). Taxonomy (GTDB): domain Bacteria; phylum Desulfobacterota; class Desulfuromonadia; order Geobacterales; family Geobacteraceae; genus JBGQDJ01. Next base: position 5,065 of record JBGPID010000187.1, read on the forward strand.
ATCATGCTCCAACTGCAATACTGTATCATTGTCGATCATATATCTCTCTCCGGCCCCGGAAGTCGCTCTGTGCGGAAAGGTAACTGTTTTCCTGCGCGAAAGTGTAGTACCAATCGCCGCTGAAGTCAATCCGATTCCATCTTTGGAAGTCGGTCAGTTTGGATTATTAGCAAATTCAATTCGGGGAGGACATTAAAAGGAGTGCTCTCCTCTGCATTACCATCACTTTACTTGACAAAGGTATTCAAAACGCGTTATGAGTCATTTTTAAAGAAGATTAAATTATCAATGGCAATGTGGGCTTGTGGGACATAGTTCATTTGTCTACTAACCTGTCCCCTTAGGACCACTTATGACTTTAGGACTTCCCAGTCGGATACAGTTTTGTTGTGTAATGGATCAAAAACAGTGACAAGAAACGCGAACATCTATGATATTTGTGATCGACCGCTCCTTGAAGGAGAGTGCCATACCGATCCGGGATGCAATCTTCGCTTTGTATACAAGAAACTGGTCGGCCACCCAGTTCTGAAGTACTTGATTCTAAAGGGTTGCCGACATCCTGATATAGCTTTGACGGAAATATCCGGCTATCAAGAGATGATGCACAAAGCCATGCAGGCCAGCAATGACAACTGGCAAGATGCACAGTGGATCGAAATAACCTTCCGTCCTTTGGCGCAACTCCTCGATAGGATCGAAAACCCCCGTTGGCAGCATCGCGAAAAGAGTGAACGGGTCGATGGCGAACTGACTCGTACGGATGTGCAGAAGATGATCGATAATTGCCTGCATGACATTTTACGGGTTTGGGATAAGGATAAGGACGATCCCTGGTTTCCAGTGGCCGCTCAGGTCGAGCTGTCGGGCGATGACCATATGGATGGCAAGTGCTTTGTCAACGTGCTACAAGGGGTTGGTTCTTTCGAATATAAAAACATTACCGTGTTGTTTGCGTTAATACGTTGCTTCTTGATGACGAATCCAGGAAGGCTCAAGCTGATCCGAAAGCCTTTTCGCGGGATTTGCGAGCCCATGTTCGCATCCTTCGCTTGGATCTGGCACAGAATTGCCTTTTCAGATGTGAACTTTTTCGAGCATCTTATCGTATTTTTGGGCTCGGAAGCTTCGCGACGGCAGCATTATGATCGTATCGTCC
>JBGPID010000188.1:0-6200 GCA_041484725.1 Geobacteraceae bacterium
ACCAATGTTGATCAGGAGTTCCGGCGCAAAATGCTCAAGAAGCGCGGTTACCGTTGAAGCCGCGTTCACCTTGCCGATACCTGTTATGGCGAGGATAGTGCGCCGGCCTCCGATCGTTCCCTCGAAAATCTCACGATGGCCGATGAACAGACGATCTCCGGCTTCCAGCGTGTTTATCAGCAGGGAAAGCTCCAGGTGGGTAGCGGCGGTCACGATTATCGGCTTCATTCTATAGGTCCTTATTAAGCTTGAGGCTCTTGCAAAGGTCTCTTTCCCTTCCCTTAGCGTGCCTGCGCGCCCGGCCGCCGCAGCCAGGGCTGCTTTGGCGGAGGTGGCCTGTAGCGCTGCCCACTCCGCCGAAGTAACTCAGCTACGTAGGCCGGGTCGGCGCGCAAGCGTGATGAGGTCAGGGGGTGGGTGAATCCGCAACAGGAATAGTAGCATAGCAGCAGCTTGAAAAACAAGCCGGCTATGTATGGAAAAGAGAAATTTATGGGAAATGATCATCGCACGGCGCCCTACCGGGCCGGGCAGGCAGGCGTGTCGAGCACCGGGAGATGTGGATTTCTCTTGCGCGCAGTCATAATTCTGCTAGTATAATCTAGTTTCTCATCGGCATTCCCGGATGGGAACTATCCGGTTTCTAAAACCTTTCGCAAAAAAGCTTATGAACAGAATTGTCGCATTAAACATACTCCTGGCCCTCTTTTGTTTCGTCATCATTGCCAAGCTGGGTGCGGATCTGCTTTCTTCGCGGCTTGACCACACCTTTCCCAAAACAACCGGCAAGGTTGCTCCTTCTCCGCGGCCGGCCGCCGCCGAAGACCTCATGTCGTTCGCCCCTATCCTGGAGAAGGGGCTGTTCGGCACGGCGACGCAGGGGATACTCACACCGATCATGCAACCGACCGGGAATAAGGGGGCACAGACCACCGCCCAGAGCGATCTGCTTCTCCTGGGTACCGCCGTCGGCTCGTTTCGCGAGACTTTTGCCCTGGTCCAGAAAACGAGCACCAGGGAAGAGAGGGTCTTCAGGCTCGGCGACCGTGTCTATGACCTCGGGCCTCTGGTGGAGGTCAGGAAAGATCTGGCGGAAATTCAGACAGACGGCCGACGGATCAAACTCATGACCCCCACCGCAGAGGGTACCGACGCAGGTAAACGGACGGTGGCCCGGCCCGGCGCATTGGCCACTCCAGTTGGGTCGGGAAGCTATGTGATCGATCAGGGCGCCCTGAATGGCGCCCTTGACAATATCGGGGAGGCGATGACGGATGCGCGGCTCCTTCCCAGCATAAAGGATGGTAAAGTCGAGGGATTCAGGGTTTCCGAGGTCAAGCCGACCGGCATATTCGCTACGGTGGGGGTCAAAAACGGTGATGTGCTGCTCAGCATCAACGATTTTCCGATCGACTCACCCGACAAGGCGATTCAATCCTTTGTCTCACTGAAGGGGCAGAGCCGGATAAAGCTGGACCTGATCAGGGACGGCCAGCCGGCAACGCTGAACTATGACATAAGATGAAGCAGGTTAAGGTAAAGGTAAAGGAAAAGAAAAGCAGGGAGAGGCATCAGGATAGATGAAAAAAGGAAAAGTTAAGTGCCCTTTTTTTATGGCATGAATTTTACTATACCTATTACCTCTTCCTTTACCTGCCTTTCCGCGGAGGCCACTTTGAACAAACGATATCCAATCATAATTGCAGCCATGCTGATGCTCTGCACCCTGCTGTCACCCTTGCAGGCCATGGCAAAAGGTGTGGTGCTGAATTTCAGCGACGTGGACATCTCCACCATGGTCAAATTCATCAGCGACCTGACCGGCAAGAATTTCGTCATGGATGAACGGGTTAAGGGCAAGATATCGGTATTTTCCCCGGCCAAACTCTCCAATGAAGAGGCTTTCAATGTATTCACGTCGGTCCTGGAACTGAAAGGATTTACCGTCGTCCAGGCGGGGAGGGTCTACAAAATCATCCCGACGGCCCAGGCCAGGCAGTCGGGGATGAAGATATTCGCTGACCAGGAGAAGGCACCGGTTAACGAGGCATATGTGGCGCGGGTCATCACCATCGACAATATCTCCGCCCAGGAAGCGGTCCCCTTTCTTCAGCCGATGGTGTCGAAAGACGGCTACATCTCCTCGTTCGGCCCCGGTAACATGCTGTTGGTGGTCGATTCGGCCCTCAACATCCAGAAGCTCCTCGGTATCCTGGAGCTCATCGATACCGACCAGCGCCACGGAGGGGGGGAGATGGTTTTCCTGAAAAACGCCTCCGCCGAGAGCGTCGCCAGTCTGGTCCGGGAATGGCTGGGGAGCCGGGAAAAGGGGCAGAAACCCTCCGGACAGGGTATAAGCTCCGGCACAGGCTCCCTGATCCTCACGGACACCCGGCTCAATGCCCTTATTCTCTTCGCTAACGACAAGGACAAGGAAGACATCAAGAAACTGATTGCCATGGTCGATGTGGTCCCTCCCACGTCGAGCAGCAAGGTGAATGTCTATTACCTGGAAAACGCCGATGCCACCGACACCGCCAAGGTGCTGGACGGAGTGGTGAAAGGGATAACCGCTACGGGAGCGACGGGGGGTGCCTCCCAACCTGCGGGCGCTGCGCCGCAGCAGTCACCCTTCGAAGGGGGAAAGGTAACCATCACCCCCGACAAGGCGACAAACTCCCTGGTGATCATGGCTTCCCCCACCGACTATCAGAACCTCCTCCAGGTGATCCAGAAGCTCGACAAGCGGCGCCGACAGGTCTTTGTCGAGGCCCTGATCGCCGAGATCACCCCCAGCAAGGTGAAAGATCTCGGCCTGGAGTGGGGAATGCTCGGTGCCGCATCGGACGGCAAATACGCAAGCGTAGTCGGGCAATACGATCCGCAGGGGGCCATTACAACTATACTCGCTGCCCTGGCAACGAGCGGACTAAGCAGCTTCGTTAAAATTCCGATCTCCGGAACACCTGCGAACTTTGCGGCGGTCCTCAAGGCACTGCAAAGTACCGGCGCTGTAAACGTCCTCTCCACCCCGACCATTCTCACCTCGGACAACAAGGAGGCGGAAATCTTCGTCGGCCAGAACGTGCCGTTCATCGGCCAGACCACCCAGACTACCGGTACCACGGCCATTTTCCAGTCCGTGGAGCGCAAGGATATCGGCATCGACCTGAAGATCACCCCCCAGATCAGCGAAGGGGAATATGTGAAGCTCGATATCTATCAGGAGATCTCCGCGGTCTTGCCGACCTTGAAATCCCAAAACACGGTGACCGCCTCTGACCTAATCACCACCAAGCGTTCCGCCAAGACATCGGTCGTCGTCAAGGACAAGGAGACCGTGGTGATCGGCGGACTGATCCAGGACCAGGAGAATGAGACCGAAAGCAAAATCCCGCTGCTCGGCGACATCCCCGGTCTTGGCTGGCTTTTCAAGAGCGTGCACAAAGACCGGACGAAAACCAACCTGTTGATCGTTCTTACACCTCGTATAGTCAGGGGTACCGAAGAAACGAAGGAAGTAACCGATACCCAGAAGAAAAAATTCGACGATGCGGTAAAGCTGGACCAGCCGTTCAACCTCAATAAAGAGTTGCAGCCCAAGCCATGACCGGGACCTTGGATCTGGAAAAAATCGCCGAACGGCTCGGCATTCCGTTCCAGGCGGAAATCGAGGACAGCCATGTTGATACGGCCCTTCTGACCCGGCTGCCGCTCTCTTTCGTCCGGAACAATCTGCTTCTGCCGCTCAAGATGGAGAACGGCCGGCTCCTGGTGGCAGTCGGAAATCCCGCCGACCTAATGGCAATCGATGAACTGCAGGGGATTTACGGGGCGCCCGTGGAATGCGTGGCGGTCCCTGCGGCTGTGGTGCTGGATGCCATCAACCGCCTCTACGCGCGACTGTCGGGCTCGGCCCAGGAGGTGGTGGAGGAACTGGAAGGAGAAGACCTCTCCACCATTGCCACCGAACTCTCCGTACCGAAGGATCTCCTCGACCTTACCGACGAGGCGCCGGTGATCCGGCTCCTGAACTCCATCATCTTCCAGGCGGTCAAGGAACGGGCCAGCGACATCCACATCGAGCCGTTCGAAAGGGAAGTGGAGGTGCGCTTCAGGATCGACGGACTCCTCTACAAGATGCTCACTCCCCCCAAGGTCGTGCAGGATGCCCTCATCTCCCGGGTGAAAATCATGGCGGGACTGAACATCGCCGAGAAAAGGCTCCCCCAGGACGGGAGACTCCGGGTCATCGTTGCCGGACGGGATGTGGACATTCGCGTATCCATCATCCCCACCTTTTTTGGCGAAAGGGTGGTGCTCCGTCTCCTCGACAAGCAGCGGGGGGTCATCTCTCTGGCCGATATCGGTTTCGCCCCGGCCGATGTGCGGACCATGGAGCGACTTCTGACCCGGACCAGCGGCATCATCCTGGTGACCGGGCCGACCGGCAGCGGCAAGACCACCACCCTTTACGCCGCACTCTCCCGTATCAACTCCCCGGAAAAGAACATCATCACCATCGAGGACCCGATCGAGTACCAGCTCAAGGGGGTCGGCCAGATCCAGGTGAACCCGAAGATCGATCTCACCTTTGCCAACGGGCTCCGTTCGATACTCCGCCAGGACCCGGACATCATCATGGTCGGCGAGATCAGGGACGGCGAAACCGCGGAGATCGCCATGCAGGCGTCCCTCACCGGCCACCTGGTCCTTTCCACCCTCCATACCAATGATGCCGCCACTGCGGTGACCCGCCTGACCGATATGGGGGTCGAACCGTTCATGGTTGCTTCGACCCTCTCCGCGGTTCTCGCCCAGAGGCTCGTCAGGGTCATCTGTCCCCACTGCCGGGAACCATACGAGCCGGAGCGTGAGTACGCCGGCATCACCCTGCCGGAACTCCTCTATCGGGGGCGGGGTTGCGACAAGTGCTTCAACCTAGGAAGCATGGGGAGGACCGGCATCTACGAACTGCTCCTGATCGACAGCGAACTCTGCTCCATGATCATCCGCCAGGTACCCGCCGGGGTCATCAAGGAGTATGCCGTCTCCCGCGGGATGCGGACCCTGCGCGAAGACGGCCTGGCCAAGGCGGCGGCCGGCATCACCACCATCGAGGAGGTGCTGCGGGTAACGCAGGAGGAGTATGCCGAGCTTTCGCTATAGCGCATATCGGGGCGATGGGGGTGAGGTCGCCGGCGTCATCGATGCGGCGAGCCAGCGCGACGCCACGGAAAGCCTGAAAAAGGAAGGGCTGTTTCCCCGCACCATCGTACCGGCGGAAGAGGTCGCCAGCGGGGGGAGGCTTGCGTCCCTGCGCCGCCGGGTTTCCCTGCCGGAGCTGAGCCTCATGACCAGGAGGCTGGCGACCCTGCTCGGCGCTGCGGTGCCGATTTACGAAGCGGTTGCCACCCTTTACGCGCAGGAAAGGGCGGGAGAGCTGAAAAATGTCCTCGGCCGGGTGCGGGAGCGGCTTGCGGAAGGGTCGGGGCTGGCCAAGGCAATGGCAGAGGAGCCGCGCCTATTCAGCGACAGCTATGTGAGCATGGTGGCGGCCGGCGAGGCGAGCGGGGCGCTGGAAACAGTCCTGGAGCGGCTGGCCGAATTCCTGGAAGATCAGGACGAGGTCCGGAGCAAGGTCGTTACCGCCCTTGCCTATCCCGTTCTTATGGTAATGGTCGGCGCCGGGGTGATGATGTTCCTGCTCGGCTTCGTCGTGCCCAAGATCGTGACGATCTTCGAGGAGAGCAAGGCCGCCCTGCCGCTGATTACCGTGATCCTGATCAAGACCAGCCATCTGGTGCAGAAGGGATGGTGGGCGCTGATTCTCATCGGCATCCTCCTGGTATACGCCTACCGGTGCCTTATACGCCGGGAGGACTTCCGCCTTCGCCGGGACCGGTATCTGCTCAGGGTTCCCCTGGTCGGGGCGCTCTGGCAGCGGTTGATCCTCTCCCGTTTTGCCAAGGTACTGGGGCTTCTGCTGGTAAGCGGCGTGCCGGTCATCAAGGCCATGGATATCACCAGCGCGGCGGTGGTAAACAGGGAGTACCGCGCCTATCTGGACAGGGTAAAGGAAGAACTGATCGAAGGGGGGAGCTTGTCCCTGGCCCTCGCCAGAAGCCCCATGTTCCCGCCGCTCCTGATCCACATGATCGCGGTGGGGGAGAAGAGCGGGGAACTGGAAAAGATGCTGA
>JBGPID010000189.1:0-6179 GCA_041484725.1 Geobacteraceae bacterium
GGCAAGGAGCTTAACCATTTTATAGATGGGGGCGATATCCGAGTTGAGGAGCCGGGTGATATCACGCTGGAAAAGATCGGTGTCGGAGATGAAAATGCCGCCGATACGCAGGTTGACGATGAGCGCCGCAAGGAGCTTGAACATCTTCAACGGCGCGCATTCGACCAGTTCCATCCAGACCCGGATGTTTTTCACATGGTTCTTGTCCACGGACACCTGCCACTCACTGTTGACGCCGTGGACGCTTCCCGGGATAAATCCGAAGCTGATCAGTTTATCGGTAAAATAATTTATGATAACCGGCTCGCCCTGGGCAATCACCTCCCGGCCGAGGGTAAGGATGCAATCCAGGAGCGTGTTCATATGGGACGACTTCTGCGCCTCAAAGAGAATGAATATCTGCTCGATGAAGCCGAGCATTTCCCGTTCGTTGCATTCGCTGCAGACTATCCGCAGCATACGGTTCAGGTCCCACAGGAGATGTTCCTGCAGATGGGCCATTCCCGGCAGGTTAATGAGGTAGAAGAGATAATATATCCGGTCAAGGGTCGATTCCAGTTCGTCGATATAACCGCGGAACCTGTTGGTAATCTCGGAGAAATCTGCAATCTGCTGGAGATCCTCCACTCCCCTGGCCTTTGCCAGCTCTTTTCGCGCCGCGGCAAAAAACGGCCCCCCTATGCCTGGAACGAGGCCGGTCATGTCGGAATGGAATATATCACCCATATTCGCAAGCCAGCTCTCGATATCGCTGCTTTTTTCCCAGAAGTCGAGGGATTCCGCCAGAGAACTGCGCATCAGATCGAGGATGATCCTGCCCAGTTCGGGATCATTTGCAAGGTGCTGCACCCTCCCCTTCATGACCCCGGAAAACCGGACATGGACATATCCATTGACAGGGAGGGTCTCCTGAATAACTGCAACGACCCTTTGCAGGACTCTCGGCTTGACGTTTTTCTGCTGATAGAGGGATTCCGCGAATTCCAGCAGTGTCTGCATGGCGCGTTCCTGCTGCTGGTCGGGAAGGGGGAGGCGGAGCAGATTATTGAATATTTCCACGAGGATCAAAATCGCTCTTTCGTGGTCAGGTTGAGACAAATAATGCCACGTATCATCAAGGGCAATTTTGCGGAGCAGATCGACAACCAGTTCCTGATTGGTAAAAGGATGATGGTATTCCAGCATGAATTCTTCGGCCCGTTTATGGATGCCGAATTGATTTTCGGAAAGGGAGACAAACCACTCGTGGTCCGGCGGAATCACTATTTTTTTGCTTCTGGTCGCCGCCAGATTTACTTTCAGAGCTTCGGACTCAAACTTACTCATCCCTCTCTACCCCGTTTATACCCATATCTCCATGACTGTCAGGTGATAAGGTTATTTTAACCCATTATGAGACGCTATGCCAGTTTAATGTCAGCCAGGCATTCATATTTGCCCGCACCTCTAAAGTTTTCCGGACAACAACCGAATGATAATATAGAGAGCTGATTTAATCCTGTGGAGACGTGTGTAATGATAAAATTGACCAGACTCGACAGAAGCGAATTTTACATCAATCCGGACCTGATCGAATGCATCGAGGAAACACCCGACACGGTCATTACCCTCGTAAACGGCAACCATTTCCTGGTCCTGGAAAAGCTGCGGACTATCGCCGACAGGATAATTTCATTCAAGGCAAAGATCATCCGCCGTTCTTCCTCCGCGACGCGGCCGCACTACCTCAGAAGGTCTCATGACCGAGACCTGAGAATGTACTGCGACCAGAACAAACCGCGCGATTGGGAGCGGTAGGGCTCTAACCCGAACCGTCAAACAGGCACAAGATAAGGTATTCCATGGATTTTGCAAGCATCATAGGATTGATACTCGGCTTTGGCGCCATTATCGGCGGCCAGGTACTCGAGGGCGGACACTTAAGCGCCATTATTCAGTCCACCGCGGCCGTCATTATCCTCGGTGGCACTCTGGGCGCCACCTTTGTCAGTTTCCCCCTCAATTACATTCTCCAGGCCGTAAAGGATGTGAAGAAGGTATTTTTGCCGCCGCAAACGAACCATGAGAGCATCATCAAGGATATCATCGGCTACGCGGCAAAGGCGAGGAAGAACGGGCTGATATCCCTCGAACAGGAATCCCAGAACATAAAGGATGTATTCATCAAGAAGGGTATTTCCCTGGTGGTGGACGGCATTGATCCTCAGAAACTGAGAGAAACCATGGAGACCGAACTCTCGGCATTCGAGGAGCACAGCAAGATAAGCGCCGAAGTGTTCGAAGCCGCGGGGGGGTATGCACCGACAATCGGAATCATCGGCGCGGTCCTCGGCCTTATCCATGTCATGGAAAATCTTTCGGACAGCTCGAAACTCGGCAGCGGGATCGCCGTGGCCTTCGTGGCGACGATCTACGGGCTCATAACCGCGAACATCATTTGCCTCCCCATGGGAAGCAAGCTGAAACATCGCCTGAAGGAGGAGTTGCTGATCAAACAGATGGTAATAGAAGGGCTCATCGCCATCCAGAATGGTGAAAATCCCCATTTCATCGAGCAGCGGCTCAGGTCGTACCTGCAGCACAAAGATGAAAAAAAGGTTAAAAAGGAAACTAAAAAGGAAACTAAATGAGCAAGAGACATAAAAAACCGGAGAAGGAGGGGAATCACGAGCGCTGGCTCATTTCATACGCCGACTTCATTACCCTCCTCTTTGCCGTTTTCGTAACCCTCTATGCCATGTCCCAGACCGACAAGAGAAAGACGGATCAACTGGTCGCCTCCCTGCGTGAGTCTTTCGGTTATGTAAAGACCGGCGCCTCTTCCGAGAAGTTGAATGTCACGGACAGCACCGATCTTAGGACCGTCCCTGCCATCCGCCCGCAAGTTCTCACTCCCGGCCTGCGCCACTCCCAGGAAGTGACGACGCTCACTCACGCCTCGCTGAAGGAATTCCATGAGATCAAGGCCGCCATTGAGCAGAACCTGAAAAAGTATGGGGCAGAGAAAAAGGTAAACGTAGACATCACCAAGAGAGGACTGGTGGTGAGTCTCAAGGAAACCGGCTTCTTCGATTCGGGAGACGCCACGGTAAAGCCGGAATCTTTGCCGCTTCTTGCAATGGTCGCCAGATCCCTTTCAAGCTTTTCCAATCCGATCAGGATCGAGGGGAACACCGACAACGTCCCGATAAATTCCGGCAGGTACCGCTCAAATTGGGAGCTATCAACCGCAAGGGCAACGAACATCGTGCATTACCTGATTGAAAACTACAATTTCAGGCCGGGGAAAATTTCTGCGGTAGGCTACGGAGAGTTCCGCCCCTTGGCCGATAACGGCACCGAAGCGGGAAGGACCAGAAACCGGCGGGTCGATATCGTACTCCTGGCAAAGGAGAACGAAGGAGGGGAGCCTTGACATCAAGGATCGACGGCCAGGTTTGAATTAACATATACATTTCATAACATTACGGACCGCGTACGTTTATCTCAAATTTCGAGTCCGCTCTGGGGAACCAACATTAGCGAGGGCTTACGGTTTAAGCTGTGAGCCTCTTTTTCGTCTGCCGCTTCGGTCACACAAAAAAAAGCCACTGATCGAAATCAGTGGCTTTCGAAAAATTCACAAGACCATTCCAGTTCAATTTTTTCTCAATTGCTGATCGATTACTTTTTCAAGTGACCAAACCCCGCGGCCGCACCAATGCTCCGAAAAGGTGTCTTTGCCAAGCCGGGGTACCGACAACGGCTATTTTAACAGGCGCTTACCATCAGGGGGCCCCGCGGCTCGTATTCTTCTCCGGTGAAAAGAGAGTATTAAGGGTCAGGGCTACACAAATCATATTTCAGTGTAACCGTAAACTGCTTAAGCTTCTCCTGGAGACTCTGTTATTGAAATTCATGAAATGTGTAGCCCCCTCCCCCTTCTCCTTCATTGACTTTCCATGAGAATTCTCATATCATTTCCCCGGTCGCCCGAATGCTTCTATCTCCTTACGACAAGCTCCTCACCGGGTGCCAGGGTCGTGAAAGTGGACTGGTTGCTTTACCCGTTTGCTCGCTAGCCGCTGCTCACGTCTTTCAAAAAGTAGCCTAACCCCTTTTCCAAAGAAAGGAGTTAATCAATGAAAGCGATCCATGTTCGTGAATTCGGCGGTCCCGAAGTCATGCGTCTGGAAGAGATCGCTGACCCCAAGCCGGGTCCCGGCCAGGTTGTGGTCAAACTGAAGGCTGTGGGGGTCAATCCGCTTGATACATACATCCGTGCAGGAAGGTACGGCAAGTGGCCGCTCCCTTACATCCCCGGTTTTGATGCGGCCGGGGTCGTGGAAGAAATCGGACAGGGAGTCAAGAGAGTGGCGGTCGACGACCGTGTCTATCTGGCCGGAACCCTTACCGGCGCCTATGCGGAAAAGGCGCTCTGCGAGGAAAGTCAGGTCCATCCCATCCCCGACCTCGTTTCCTATAAACAGGGCGCAGCCCTGGGTATCCCCTATACCGCCGCCTATCGCGCCCTTTTCCAGCGTGGCAGGGCGTTGGCCGGTGAAACCCTCCTGATTCATGGCGCAACCGGCAGTGTCGGAATGGCCACCCTCCAGTGGGCGCGCACAGCAGGATTGACGGTGATCGCCACCGGAGGTACCGACTAGGGGCTGGCCCTTGTGTCCGCCCACGGGGCGCACCATGTGCTCAACCACAATACTCCCGGTTACCTTGAACAGATACCGGAACTGACGGGCGGACGCGGAGTTAACCTGATAGTTGAACTGGCTGCCGACATCAACCTGGGGAAAGACCTCCGGGTCCTCGCTACCGGTGGCAGAGTGGTAGTAGTCGGCTGGAAGGGGAAAGCGGAGATCGATCCGGGCGATGCCTATGAACGGGAAACTGCGATCATTTTCATGTCCCTGTTCGATGCTCCGCCACAGGAGGTGACCGGCATCCATGCCGCAATCGACTCCGGACTTGTGAGCGGAACAATCCGGCCGGTAGTCAGCATGGAACTGCCGCTGGACGAGGCATCAGATGCCCACGACTCTGTCATGCTTCCGGGCGCGTTGGGCAAGATTGTGTTGATTCCAGTAAAGGACCGGTAATTATCGCATTTCCGGCCGGTTGGCCGCGACTGGCGTGGAACAGCGGTTTTCGGCCATTGCTGTCGCTTTGCTCCTGACCGGCGGCATCACGAAGAACAGGATGTCCAAATAAGGGGGATATTTTGCAGGCAGGGATCGAGAAAACAAAAATGAAGTGTGTAATTTGCATAAGTGCTAAAGGTAAACGTTCCTGTAAGATCAGGGAAGGATCTCCTGTTTGCTCCGGTTGTTGCGCCAACATAAGAAATTCGGATTGCAGCGGATGCTCGCATTATGATGATGCGGAGAAATATGGCATAGACAAAATGAAAAAGAGCAATTTTAAGGACTTCACTGAGCTGATAGATCCGGAAGTGGATAAAGCGGTTGACGATGCGCTGAGATTTGCGGAGAAGGGCAACCTTGCAAAAGGAGAAGCATTACTTATCGGACTGATGGAAAAGTACCCAAAGGTTTACAAAGTCCAGTACGGCATGGGGACTCTGCATGCCATGAAAGGCAACTATGCGGAATCGGTCTTCTTTCTCAACAAATGCCTTGAAACGTTTCCATACTTCGTTGAAGCCTGGTTCAACAAGGCCGTTGCCCACAAGAACCTGCTGGATCTTGGAAACACTATAACATCATTCAGAAAAGTGATCGAATTTGGAGATCGCGGGGATCATTTGGTAATTACAGCCGAGAAACTTCTGCTCGACATGGAAACGTCGATTTCACGGGATTACGGTATGTCACTCGATCTCTATCTCAAATCGATGGCTGAATTTGAAAGTGCGTTTTCACAAATGCGAAACAAGGAGTATGAAAAAGCCATAACCGGCTTCCGTAAGGTATTGCTATTCAACAAAAACCACCCTCAATCTTATGGCAATATGGGTTTATGCTACTCATTCCTGGGTAAAAGAGAGGAAGCACTGGCCGCCTTTGACAAGGCATTGGCAATAGATCCGAATTACCAGCCCGCTCAGACAAACAGGGCAATTTTGCTAAGTTTGCCGGATGGTGAAAAAATGCCGGACAGCCACATCAAGACTGTGGATTTTTACAAGAAAACGGGCGAAGAAGAGCAATAAATTTTCTTTACCC
>JBGPID010000190.1:0-6149 GCA_041484725.1 Geobacteraceae bacterium
CAAGCGATGAGGCAAGCGCCGAAATGACGATCCGCCACCAGTAAGGGCGGCTGTACATGAGCAATCTTCGTAAGGTCTTCATCGCTTTTGCCTGCAATCTCCAATCATATCGAGAACCACTCCGGCAATCCTGGCCGACCCACCGCCGCTCCCCAGCTTTGCCCTGATGCCGGCAAGCTTTGCCCGCATCTCTGCCGCATAGCCGTCATCAGTCAGAATACGGCCAATTTCCGCCGCAATCCAGGCCGGTTCCGCATCATCCTGGATCAGTTCCCGAACCACCCGCTCACCCGCAACTATATTGCAGATACCGATATGGTCCACCTTTATGAGACGTTTCCCCACCGCATAAGTGAGCGGCGAGACCCTGTAGATGATGACCATTGGCGTCCCCATCAGGGCCGCCTCCAGGGTCACTGTGCCGGATACGGTGATGATCGCGTCACAGACCTGCATTACGTCATACCCTTTCCCCTCAATAACCCGGATATCGAGAGGGGAAGATTCCAGAAAAGGCGCAATGTCGGTTCCGCTCAGGCTGGAAGCAAGGGGGAGAATGAACTGCAGGTCAGGGTAGTGCTTCTTAAGAAGCGCGGCAGCTTCCAAAATCGTTGCGAAAAGGTGCAGGATTTCACCTTTACGGCTGCCGGGGAACAGGCCGACCGTCTTTCTCGCCGGATCGAGACCGAAACAGGCCTGAGCCTCGGCGCGGGCCATGGTCGGATGGACGATGTCGACCAGAGGATGGCCGACAAAGGTAACCGGGACCCCTTCTTTTTCATAAAAGGGGATTTCGAAAGGAAAGACCACCGCCATCCGGTCGATCATACGGGCGATCTTTTTCACCCTCCCTATACGCCAGGCCCAGACCTGCGGACTGATGTAGTAAAGGACCCTGACCCCTGCCCTTTTGGCAACTTTCGCCAGAAACAGGTTGAAGTCGGGATAGTCGATCAGGATGAGGAGGTCGGGCGGATCTGTCCGGATGATCCTTTTCAGGGTGGAAAAGGCGCGGTAGATGACCGGTAAATGAGAGATTACCTCTATCAGGCCGACTACCGCCATTTCAGAAGAGTCGGCCAGGGTCGTCACCCCCGCTTCCCGCATTTTCGGCCCCCCCATGCCGAAAAACAACAGGCCGGGGTTATTGCGGAGGACCTCTTTGACCAGGTTGGAGCCGTGCAGATCACCGGAAGCCTCACCGGCGACGATCATTATTCGTTTGTTCAATAACAACCCCTGAAAAACAGGGGCTGGGGATTTGGGACCGGGGGCTGGGAAAAACTTTCTTTACCCCCTAGCCTCTAGCCCCTAGCCCGTGGAAGCGCTCTTTAGCACACAAACCACTTCCTTGACCTGTTCATCGGTCATCTCCGGGAAAATGGGGAGCGACATGCAACGGTTGGAGATATTTTCGGCAACCGGCAGCGAGATGTTTCGATAATCATTAGCGAATACGTCCTGACGATGGAGCGGAATAGGGTAATAAACGGCCGAAGCGATCCCGGCGTCCGTTAGAGCCTGCATGATTTTATCCCGGTAATCGGTCAGAACGGTGTACTGATGATAAACATGGACCCCCTTGCCATCCTCGTGAGGCGTGGTAACCTGCGAATCTTGCAAGATCTCGTTATAGAGACGGGCTACCCTTCGCCGCCCGGCATTGTATTCCTCAATCTGCTTCAGCTTGGTGCGCAGTACCACCGCCTGGATCTCGTCAAGGCGGCTGTTGTAGCCGATCACCGCATGGTGATACCTGACCCGGCTGCCGTGGTTGCGCAGGATGCGTACCTGTTCCGCGAGCTCGGGGGAATTGGTCGTTACCATGCCGCCGTCTCCGTAACAGCCCAAGTTTTTGCTGGGGAAAAAGCTGAAACAGCCCAGCGTCCCCAAGGCGCCGGTCATCCGCCCGTTGATTTTAGCACCGAAAGACTGAGCGCAGTCCTCGATGAGGAGGAGTCCGTGTTTTGCACAAATTGACTCGATGGCCGCCATGTCGGCCGGCTGGCCGAAAAGGTGGACCGGAAGTACGGCGCGGGTCTTAAGGGTGACGGCCGCTTCGATTCGTGCCGGGTCGATGTTGAAGCTCTTTGGGTCGATATCAACAAAGACCGGCGTGGCCCCCACATAGCGAATCGCTTCGGCGGTGGCAATGAAGGTGAAAGGGGAGGTTATGACTTCATCCCCAGCCCCGATGCCGGCCGCCACCAGGGCCAGGTGGAGCGCATCAGTGCCGGAGGCCACAGCCACGGCATGCTGCACGCCGAGGTAAGCGGCCGCCTCGTTCTCAAAGGCGGTGACGTTCGGCCCGAGAATGAACTGGGTCTTTTCCAGGGCAGCGAGAATCCCGCCATCTATCTCATCCTTGATTTTCAGGTACTGTATCTTCAGATCAACCATGGGAATCATCTATACACCCCTTTGAGTTCATGAAGTTTTGGAGTTCATGGAGTTTATGGAGTCTATAAACTCTACAGACTCTACAAACTCTATAACTTTTTAATAATCAGCAGCGCCGTTTCAAGCGCCTGCCTTCCATCTTCGCCCGAAACCACCGGGGGTCTGCCGGTAATAACGGCATCGAGGAACGCTTCGATCTCGCTTTTCAGGGCATCCGTCTGGCCAAAGCTCTTTTCTTCCTTTGTTATATTGGGAACCCCGGGAAACATCTCCCCATTACCCTTGCGGAATACCGCGAACGTCTTGTTCTGGAAATCGACGCTGATATATGCGTCCGGCTGGAATATCCGCATCTTCCGCTCGCTCTTGAGGCTGATCCGGCTGGCCGTGACGTTGGCGACACAGCCGTTCGCAAACCGGATGCGGGCGTTGGCGATGTCCTCCTCATCCGTGAAAACAGGCGTTCCGATGGAATTGATCTGCTCGACTTTCGATCCGACGATGTTCTGGATGATGTCTATATCATGGATCATCAGGTCAAGCACAACGTTCACATCGGTCCCCCGCGGCTTGAAAGGGGCAATACGGATCGATTCGATAAAACCGGGCTGCCTGACAATTCCGTCCAGGGCACGGACCACCGGGTTGAAACGCTCCAGGTGTCCCACCTGGAACACCGCCTTCTGCGCGGCGGCAATCCGGATCAGCTCATCGGCCTCGGCCAGGGTGGTTGTGATCGGCTTTTCCAGAAGAACATGCACCCCCTTTTCGAGAAACGCCTTTGCCACCTCATAATGGGCCTGGGTCGGCACCACTATGCTAACCGCATCGACCTGGTCAAGGATTTCCCTATAATCAGTGCAGGACCGGGCGCCCACTTTCCCGGCCACCACCTCCGCTCTCTCCCGGTCCAGGTCCACTACGGCAACCAGTTCGGCATTGGCCAGCTCAGCATACTTTTCCGCATGGAAGTGGCCCAGATATCCGACCCCGATCACAGCGGCCCTGATCTTTTCCTTTAGCGACATATGCCCCTTTCCGATTTTTCAATGAATTCGATGAAATGGACTACTTCCGGCAACGCCGGGAGTTCGTTTCTGATCCGTGCCAGCGCATCGGCTACGCGCAGTTTGGAAAATATCAATATCCTGCAAGCCTTCTTGAGGGTCGCGATGCACTCCGCGGAAAAACCGCGGCGGCGGAGCCCCACACTGTTCAAACCGCGCATTCTCGCCCGGTCGCCGGCGGCAATCGTGTAAGGGGCTACATCCTGGCCTACCATCGCCCCGCCGGAGAGCATGGCGCTCTCGCCGATCCGGACATGCTGGTGGATGGCGGATAGCCCGCCGAGGATCGCGAAGTCCTCGACCGTAACATGCCCCGCCAGCGTCGATCCGTTCGCCATGATCACCCGGTTGCCGATAACGCAGTCATGGGCCACGTGGCAGTAAGCCATGAAGAGGTTATCGTCGCTGATGACCGTCTCGCCGATGCCGGTCACGGTTCCCGGCTGCAGGGTGGCAAATTCCCGGATAATGTTTCTGTTGCCGATTATGAGCCAGGTTTTTTCACCCTTGTATTTCAGGTCCTGCGGAACCCCTCCCACAGAGGCCAGAGGAAATATCCTGTTGTCTTCGCCGATCCTCGTCCAGCCGTCGATAACCGTGTGGGCGCCGACTGTGGTGCCCCGGCCGATGGTCACATGCTCTCCGATCACCGAAAAGGGACCCACCTCGACGCTGCTGTCCAGTTGCGCCTTGGGGTGTATTATGGCGCTCGGATGGATCATGGGTACTCCGGTTATGGCGTCTATGGAGTCTATAGAGTCTATGGAGTCGAGGAGTCCATGGAGTCAAAATTCTTCAGCCTCCCGTACTCATTAGACTCCCAGACTCAACAGACTCAAGAACTCGATCTGTCCGCGAATGTCGCCTTCAGTTCCGCCTCGGTCGCCAGCTTGTCGTCAACGAAGACCTTACCGTTGAAGACCCAGATATTCCGGCGATTCGAGACGGCTTCCATCTCGATGCGGAGCTGGTCACCGGGTATGACCGGCCGGCGGAACTTGGCGTTGTCGATGGCCACGAAATAGCAGATTTTTTTCCGGATCTCATCGTTAGATGCCAGATAGGCGAGGATTCCCCCCACCTGGGCCATGGCTTCGATGATCAGGACGCCTGGCATTACCGGATGGCCGGGGAAGTGTCCGGTGAAAAAGGGTTCGTTGATGGTGACGTTCTTCAGTCCGACAATCTTCTTCCCCGGTTCATGTTCGATAATCCTGTCTACCAGTAGAAACGGGAAACGGTGCGGCAAAATTCGCATGATTTCATTGATGTCAAGCATGGCAGCCTCCTTTATCGTATCGTAGGGTCAGCCTCATCTGTCTGCCCGGTTCCATGTGTCTGACGTAAGGGCGAACAGAGGGGTTCGCCCTTACGATAATTTCATTTTGCGGCAAGCTTCTCCTCCAGCTCATGCACCCGTTTTTCCAAGGCATTCAGGGTCTTGCGCATTTCGGGGAGTTTTGGTATGGTCCCCATGGACCTGAGCCACTCCCGGTGGGGAATGGTCGGAATGCCGCTGAAAATACCGTCACGAGGGAGATTGCCGGGCACCCCCGACTTGGCCCCCACCATGGTGTTGGCGCCGATCTCCAGGTGCCCGGCGACCCCCACCTGACCGCCGAGAGTCACATGCTCACCAAGCCTGGCGCTGCCGGAAATCCCCACCTGGGAAACGATCATGCAGTTTTCGCCGATCACGCAGTTGTGGGCGATCTGCACCAGGTTGTCGATCTTGGTCCCGCTCCGGATCAGGGTCACTTCGAGGGCGGCGCGGTCTACGGCGGTATTTGCGCCAATCTCCACATCATCCTCTATTACCACGATGCCGATCTGCGGGATCTTGTACCACCCTTTGCCATCCGGCGCGTAACCGAAGCCGTCGCTCCCGATCACCGCGCCGCTGTGGATGATGGACCGGTTGCCGATGCGGCACCTCTCACGCACGACGACGTTGGCATGGATGGTGACATCATCACCCACCTCCACCCCTTCATAGAGGACCACGCCGGGAAAGAGGGTCACCCTGTTCCCCACTCTTACGCCATCGGCCAGATATGCGCCGGGGTAGATTGTAACTTCTTCCCCCATGGTTACCTTTTCGCCGAGAAAAGCCCCCGGCATGACCCCCTTCGCCTCAAACGGCCCGACATAAAATAGGGTCAGGAGCTTGGCGAAAGCGAGATAAGGGTTTTTTAACTCGATGGCGTTCCTCCCGTGCCTGTCGGCCCCGGGAGGAAGAACTACCGCCGCTGCCCTGGTGGAGGCGACTTTCGCTGCATACTTCGGATTGGCGAGAAAGGTGATCTGACCCTCTCCAGCGTCGTCCAGGCCGGCAAGCCCGTGTATCTGTATATTTTCATCACCTATGACCGTACCGCCGAGATAGTCGGCCAATTCCTTCAGGCTCTTTCCCATGTCGTTTCTCCCCGGGTCGTTATACCGTGCACAGATCAACGTTCCATGTTCAATGTTGAGGCACCGAAACCTCGAACGTTGAACTACTTTTTCCTCGACGCATTGAATTTCTTCAGAACTTCATCGGTCAGATCGACCTTGTCGTCCTGGTAGACCATGCCATCGTTTTTGACGAAAATAATGGTATAGCCGTTCTTGCGGCCGTAGTCCTGGATGATCTTGACAATCTCCCCGATAATCCGGTTGGTCAGATCGTCATTCTTCGCC